>NZ_JAGPXZ010000560.1:0-4221 GCF_018070305.1 Micromonospora sp. M51
GTGCCCTGCATGCGCACGTACCGGGCGGTGGTGTTGAGGGCGTGTTCGTCCACCCCGCCGTCCCCGGCGGTGACGGTCACCGCCGTGGTCCAGGTGGTGCCGTTGGTGGAGGTCTGGATCTGGTACGCCCGCGCGTAGGCGGCCTCCCAGCGTAGTGCGACGCGGGACAGTTCCTGGCTGCTGCCGAGGTCGACCTGGATCCAGCTCGGGTCGGTGTAGGCCGACGACCAGCGGGTGCTGATGTCGCCGTCCACCGCCGCCGACGCCGGGAAGCTGGCCGTCTCGGTCGACGACGCGGTCACCGGGCGGTTGGTCGCCAGGTTGCCGGTCGCCACCGCCGGGCCGCCGGGAGCCCGACCGATGCGGTCGATGATCGGGGTGAAGGCGGTGTACGTGGCGACCGGCTTCGGTGAACCCCAGGTCTGCTGGGCGATGACGCGCAGGATGGTCCGGATGCCGGCGGCGATCTGGTCCTCGGTCTCCGCGTCCGGGTAGTCACACCAGATGTGCAGCACCGTGCCGAGGTTGCGGGACGGAGCGTTGACGGTGTTGTTGCCCTGGAAGCGCTCCGGGGTCCAGGTCTCGTACGCCCACGTCACGTTCGGCTTGCTGATGGCGGGGACGTAGTAGGTGGGATCCCACGCCTGGTTGGAGATGGTGTGCCCGCGGTCCAGCAGGGCCTGCGGGGTGATGCCGTAGTTGTACCAGACCTCGACGTGGATGTTGGACGCCGGCCGGATGGTGCCGTCGGTGCCGATGCCGTCGTTCCACATGCGGGTGGTCTTGCCGCCGGCGCGGACGATGTCGTTGGCCCAGTTGATGAAGCCGTAGTAGGTGTCCTTGGCGGTGGCGTTCGGCCCGTAGGTCGCGCGGGCGTACGTCAGCAGTTGCGGATAGGCGGCGTAGTTGCCGACGTACTCGTCCGCGCCGATGTGCCAGTACCGGCCGGGGAACAGCGGCAGGAACTCGGTGATGAGGTCCCGGGTGAGGGTGTACGCGCCCGGCTTGGACAGGTCGAGGTAGTAGGGGTTGCGGTTGCCGTTGGTGTCGGCGAGTTGCAGGTCCGGGTGGTCGGCCAGGATGGCGTTCATGTGTCCCGGCATGTCGATCTCGGGAATGACCTCGATGTGGTACTGCGCGGCCAGGGCGATGAGGTCGCGGATCTGCTGTTTGGTGTAGTACTGCTCCGACACCACCTCCGGGTGGGTGGTGCTCTCCAACCGGAACCCGAACGTGTCGGACAGGTGCAGGTGCAGCCGGTTCATCTTCAGGTAGGCGAGCTCCTTGACGTGCTTGCGGAGCCAGTCGACAGTGAAGTACTTGCGTCCGACGTCGACCATCATGCCGCGTTCGGACTTGGTCGGGGCGTCGGTGGTCGTACCGGCCGGCACCGTGCTGGACTGCTTGAGCAGTTGCAGCACCGTCCGCGTGCCGTAGAAGGCGCCGGTGTCGGTCGAGCCCTGGATGGCGATGCTCGACCCGACGGTCATCGTGTAACCCTCGGCGGGTTGGCTGCCGCCCAGGGTCAGCCGGATGTCGCCGGTGGCCGCGGTTCCGGTGGTGACCGCGACGGTGCGGCCGGTCAGGTCCCGCAGGTCGGCGGCGAAGGTGGCCGCGTCGTCGTTGAGCTGGGCGGTGTAGGCGGGGTCGACAACGATGCGGGTGGCGGCCCCGAAGGTGTAGCTGCCGGTGCCCGCCGTCCACTGCTTCAGTGCCGGGATCACCTGGAGGTCACCCGGTACGGCCGAGGCCGGGGTGACCGCCGTGACCGGCACGGTCAGCAGTGCGGCGGCCAGTGCTCCCACCGCTCCGGTGACGCTGATACGTCGAAGACGCATGAACCGTTCCTCTCGGGAAAAGGGTTGGGAATCAGCAGGACGCCGGGTTGGCGGTGCTGTCGGTCGCGTACGCGGTGAGCGTCGCGATCTGCGGTACGCCGCGCGCGGCGGTGACCCGCAGCCGCAGCCGGTCACTCGTCACGGCGGTGGACAGCGCAACGATCCGCTTGTAGCCGACCGTCGCGGCGGCGGCGACCTGTTGCCAGCCCCCGTTGATCCAGGCGTCCACGGCGAACGCCTCGACGCGCTGGCCGTTGCCGACCGACTCCTGCACCAGGACCCGGTCGAACGTGCGGGCCCGGCAGGCCGTCAGCTCGACCGCGCCGGTGAGGGCGCCGCCCGAGGGCGACCAGGACGTGCCCAGGGCCGCGTCGGTGAGGGCGGCGTGGGTGCCGGTCGCACCCGCCTTGGCGAACAGCTCCCGGCCGTACCGGGCGCGTTGCGCGGTGCCGAACCCGTCGAGGGCGCTGACGTCCGGCGCGTCGATCACGCCGGCCCGGTTCGGCGGGACGTTGAGCAGCAGGTTGGCGTTGCGGCCCACCGCGTTCTCGTAGAGCTGCATCAGGGCGGCCGGCTGCTTGACCGAGCCGTTCTGGCCGGAGTGCCAGAACCAGCCGGGCCGGATCGACACGTCCGCCTCGGCCGGGTACCACGACAGGTAGGTGATCGAGCCCAGGTTGCGGCCGATCAGCGCGCTGGAACCCAGGTCACTCGACGCGGCACCGGTGAGCATGTCGTCGTCCCGGTTGAGCGCACCGGGATCGGTGCCCCGGAACGGCAGCGCGCTCCACTCGTCGGCCCGGAACGCCCCGGACTCGGAACCGACCCAGCGCACGTCCGGCCCGTTGATCGCGATCGTGGCGTTCGGTTGCAGGGCCCGGATCAGCCGGTACCAGTCACCGACCTGGTACGGCTGCGGGTACGCGGTGTACGGGTTGGCGCCGTCGAACCACACCTCGGCCATCGGCCCGTACTCGGTGAGCAGCTCGTAGAGCTGGTTGAGGAAGTAGGCGTTGTAGTCGTCGGCCTGGTACGCGTACGTCTGAGTCGGGGTGCGGGTGTCCCCGGCGACGAGCGTGGGGATGGTGACGCTCCGTTTGGCGCTGCCGTTGCCGAACCGGTCGCCACCGCGTCGGCCCGGGATCTCCGCGCCGTCGGCGGGGGAGAGGTAGAAGCCGACGGCGAGACCTGCCGCGCGGGCGGCGTCGACGGTGGCCCGCAGGATGTCGCTCTGGCTGGTACGACCCCACCAGGGGCTGCTGCGCACCGAGTGGGTGCTGTAGCGCGACGGGTAGAGCAGGAACCCGTCGTGGTGCTTGACGGTGAGGATGACCTGCTTGAACCCGTTGCGCTTGAGCACATCTATCCACTGGGCGGGGTTGACTGTCGTCGGGTTGAACTGGGCCGGGTCCTCGTTCCCGCTGCCCCACTCGACGTCGGTGAAGGTGTTCATGCCGTAGTGCAGGAACGCCGTCAGTTCCCGTTGCTGCCAGGCCAGTTGGGCGGCCGACGGGGTGACCTGGGCCGCCTTCTGCCGGATCCGGTCGAGGGTGTCGCACCGCTCGACGGTGATGACGGTGGCCGGGGTGACCGGGCCGCTGCTGCCCGGGTCGCCCGCGCAGCCGGGCGGCGGCGGGGTGCCCCCGCAGACCGGCGCGTCGAGCTGGAAGTCGACCGGACCGGCGGCGCCGGTCATCGTCGCGAGGGCGATGGCGTCCACAGTGCCGTGCCAGCCACGGTTACGGGTTCCGGCGTCGTTGCCGAAGGTCAGCAGGCCCTGCGAGGCGTTGGCCGCGGCCACCGGCGTGGTGACGGTGCTGCCCACCTGGCAGCCGTTGACGTACGCGACGAGCCGGGCCGCGGTGTCGCTCACGTACTCGTAGGCCAACGCCACGTGGGTGTCCTGCGTGTCGGCCAGGTTCGGCCCGCTCTGCCGGGTGTCGTGGTACGGCGCGTCCGGTCCGTACATACCGAACTCGGTGGTGGTCTGCGAGCCGCTGGCGTAGCGGTAGTAGCCCCCGCCGGCGAGGCTGAGCACCGTGTCGAAGCTCAGCGTGGCGGCGCTCTGGCGGCGTACCACCGCCTCGGCCAGCAGGCTCCGGTTGACGTACTTCGTGCTGGTCACCGGGATTCGTGGGGAGAACCCGACGCCGGTGCCACCCCCGGTGAGCGTGACGGCCGAACCGCTGATCGTCTCGCTGCCGGCCAGTCGGGTGAGCTGCCCGTCGACCAGCTCACCCGTCGACGGCGTGTAACCGGTGGTGGAGGTGAAGGTGCCGCTGAAGCCGACGTCGAGAAGCGGTTGGTAGTCGGCGGCGGCGACGCGCCACTGCTGGTTGGTGGCCGTGCCGCAGGGCCAGAGGATGACGGCGGTGTTGTTGGT
>NZ_JAGPXZ010000561.1:0-4213 GCF_018070305.1 Micromonospora sp. M51
GCTCAGGTCGACGAACCGGTCCGCGTCGACGGCGTCGGCCCGCAGCAGGTAGCCGGGTGGCCGGGACTCGACCAGCTCACGGGCGCCCGGCTCGGCGTCGTTGAGTGCCTTGCGCAGCTGCGACACCCGCACCTGGAGGGCGCCGGTCGGGTTGGCGGGGGAGTCGTCACCCCACAGGTCGTCGATGAGGCGGTCCGCCGAGACCACCTGGTTGCGGTTGGCCAGCAGGTCGGCCAGCAACGCCCGTACCTTCGTGCCGGGCACCACCACCGGCTCGCCGGCGTCGGTGGTCACGGCGAGCGGCCCGAGCACCCCGAACTGCACGGCGGTCATCTTATGGCCTTGCCGGGGCGCCGTCCGGGCCCGCCGCCGGCCGGGCAGGGGCTTCGACGCCGGTAAGGCGACCTGAAGTCGACCGTAAGCGCGCGGGCGCACGGTGTGGGCATGGACATCTACTCCGAAGCGCATGGCAATGGTGAGGGTCGCCCACTGGTGCTGATCCACGGCGCACTCTCCGGCATCGGTACGTCGTTCGGCACGATCCTGCCGTCGCTGGCGAAGACCCGGCGGGTGATCGCCGTCGAGTTGCAGGCCCACTGCCACACCCCCGACGTGGACCGTCCGCTGACCGTGGAGCACTTCGCCGCCGACGTCGTCGAGTTGCTCGACCGGTTGGGCATCGGGCGGGCGGACGTTTTCGGCTGGAGCATGGGCGCGGCGGTGGCGCTGCGCCTCGGCACCCACCACGCCGACCGGGTGGGCCGCCTCGTGCTCGCCTCGGTGAGCTTCGACGAGGACGGCCTGCACCCCGGGCTGCTCGACGGGATCCAGGACCTGCAACCGGAGCACCTGCACGGCTCGGAGTTCCACGAGGAGTACCTGCGGACCGCACCGGACCCGGCGGGCTGGGCCACCCTGGTCACGAAGATGAAGGTGCTGGACGCGAACCTGCCCCGGTGGACCCCCGAGCAGGTCCGCGCGCTGGCCGCACCCACCATGATCGTGCTGGGCGACGCGGACATCGTCCAACCCGAGCACGCGGTGCGCATGTTCCGGCTGCTCGGCGGCGCGGTGCCCGGCGACCTGACCGGCCTGCCGGCCTGCCGGCTGGCCATCCTGCCCGGCACCACCCACACCACGATCCCGCAGCGCGCCGACTGGCTGGCCCCGATGATCGACGAGTTCCTGGGGGAGGCGTAGGGGTGTTTCGCAATCGGTTGCTCGGGGCAATCACCTGTCGACGACATCCCTCTGGAAGGACGAATCCCCGTGGAAGTTTCCGGCTTTTTCGCCGCCATCATCATCGGTCTGATCATCGGCGCGCTGGGCCGGCTCGTGGTCCCCGGCAAGCAGAACATCCCGATCTGGCTGACGCTGCTCATCGGTGTGATCGCGGCGATCCTCGGCACGCTCGTTGCCGGTGTCTTCGGCGTCGACGACACCAGTGGGATCGACTGGATCGAGCTGGTCATCCAGGTCGCCTTCGCGGCTGTCGGCGTGGCTGTCGCAGCCGGTGCCTACGGCCGCCGTCGGGTGCGCTGACCTCTCGCACCATCGTGCCGGCCCGCCCTCCCCCGGAGGGCGGGCCTCGCCGTGTCCGGACCCTGAACTGGACCAGCTACGTGGACCGTGCGGTCGGGATCACGAACCCCACTCGTCAGCGTACGGATCCCTGTTCGGATCGGCGGCGGACCGCCGCTAGCAGGCGGCGTACGCCGAACACGTGGCCGCCCGAGGTCAGCAGGATCTGCCGGTACAGGCCGCCGGCCAGGCCGGGGAAGACCGCGCGTGTCTCGGCGCGCAGCCGTGACCGGGTCGGACCGTCGGCGTCGAGGCGGAAGGTCAGCGCGTACGTCGAGAACCGGTGGCTGCCCCGCAGGGCCAGCTCCTGACCGGGGATCGCGGTGGCGACGTGGAATCCGGGCAGTGTCGAGCCCTCGCTGAGGGGTCGGGGCCCGGACGTGACGGGGTCGGCGGCATGCACCAGGCGGGCGTACCCGCTAGCGCCGAACCGCGAGAAGGACCTCTCCACGACGTCGATCAGGTGGGGCCAGACCCGGTCGGGCCCGGCGTTGATGAACGTGGCGTGTTCGTCCAGGTGGGGCAGTGGGTCGAGCGGCATCGGCACCTCCCAGGTCGTCCGTCATCCTCCTCCGCCCGGCGCGAAGTTCGCCGGCCCGGTCATGGCGGCCGGCCGAATTAACGGGTAGAAACATGTCGACCCCTTCGGCGCGACCCGTTCTCGGCCGCTGTGGTCAGAGAGCGCTCTCACGCCGCCCCAGCTGCGCCGGACGAGACGGTCCGGTCAGCGGAGAGGACGAACCACATGACAAGCCCGTCCCGACGTACCCTCACCCTTGCCCTGCTGGTGACCGCCGCCGTCACCATGTCCAGCACCGCCGCCACCGCCGGCCGCCCCACGCACGGCGCACCCGACTTCGGCCCGAACGTGACGATCTTCGACCCGTCCATGCCGGTCGGCCAGATCCAGCAGACCCTCGACGCCGCGCACGCCCGGCAGGTCGACAACGAGATGGGCACCGAGCGGCACGCCTACCTGTTCAAGCCGGGCACGTACGGCACCGCTGCGCAACCGCTGCAGGCCAAGGTCGGCTACTATACCGAGGTGTCCGGCCTGGGCGCCTCGCCCACCGACGTCGCCATCAACGGCAAACTCGAGGTCTACAACCGCTGCCTGGCCGACGGCGGCACCGGCAACTGCCTGGCGCTGGTCAACTTCTGGCGCACCCTGTCCAACCTCTCGCTCACCATCAACGCGGCCGGCCAGGACGACTGCCGGTCGTCGGCGAACTTCTGGGCGGTGTCCCAGGCGGTGTCGATGCGCCGGCTGAACATCGGCGGTGGTGGTCTGTCGCTGATGGACTACTGCACCGCCGGTCCGCAGTACGCCAGCGGTGGCTTCATCGCCGACTCGCGGCTGCCCGCCACCACCAACGGCTCACAGCAGCAGTGGCTGACCCGCAACAGCGAGGTCGCGGGCTGGTCCAACGCGGTGTGGAACCAGGTGTTCGCCGGGGTCGAGGGCGCGCCGGACGACGCCAGCTTCCCCGACCCGCCCTACACCACGCTGGAGACCACCCCGCTCAGCCGGGAGAAGCCCTACCTCTTCGTCGACGGCAAGGGCCGCTACCAGGTGCGGGTGCCCGCCGCCCAGCGGGACAGCCGGGGCGTCTCCTGGGCCGACGGCATGACGCCGGGGCGGACCATCGGGATCGACGACTTCTTCATCGCCAAGCCCTCCGACCCGGTGCGGGTCATCAACAGCCAGCTGGCCCGGGGCAAGCACCTGCTGCTCACCCCCGGCACGTACGACATCGCGCGCAGCATCGAGGTCCGGCGTCCGGACACCGTGGTGCTCGGGATCGGGCACGCCACGCTCACCGCCGTGAACGGCACGATCCCGCTGGACGTGGCCGGTGTGCCCGGGGTGATCGTCGCCGGTGTCACGATCGACGCCGGCACCGTCGAGTCGCCGGTCCTGCTGCGGGTCGGACGCCAGCACGGCCACAACGCGAGCAGCCCGCGCAACCCGACCACGCTCTCCGACGTGTACTTCCGGGTCGGCGGTCCGCACATCGGACGGACGAACACCGCGCTGGAGGTCAACAGCGACAACGTGCTCATCGACCACACCTGGGTGTGGCGCGGCGATCACGGCGTCGAGGGCTTCACCGAGGGCGTCAACGGTGACACCGACCGCTGGCGTACCAACACCGGTCGCTACGGGGCCGTCATCAACGGCGACCGCGTGACCGCTACCGGGCTGTTCGTCGAGCACTTCCAGCGGTACAACACGGTCTGGAACGGCGAGCACGGCACCACGATCCTCTACCAGAACGAGCTGCCGTACGACCCGCCGACGCAGGCCGACTGGATGAACGGCCCGGTCGAGGGCTGGGCCGGGTACAAGGTCGGTGACCGGGTGCGTCACCACACCCTGTACGGCGGCGGGGTGTACGTCTTCAACCAGAACAACCCGTCGATCCACACCGAGAACGGCTTCGAGGTGCCGAACCGGCCGGGGGTGCGGCTGCACCACATCATGACCGTCAACCTCAGCGCCGGCACGATCGACCACGTGGTCAACGGCGTCGGGGACGCGGCCGACATGACCCGTGTCGGCGCCCCGGTCTACCTGAGCCAGTACCCCACCCCGTAGCGGGGATCGGGCGTAGCGGCGGGGGGGGCGGCG
>NZ_JAGPXZ010000562.1:0-4209 GCF_018070305.1 Micromonospora sp. M51
GACGGGTACCTGCTCTCCGCCATCCTCGCGGACTGGTCCGACGACGAGGCGGTCCTGATCCTGAAGCGCTGCCGGGAGGCGGCCGGGGCCACCGGCCGGGTGCTGGTCGCCGACATCGCCATGCCGGTCTCCGGCCCCGGCTCGGAACTTCAGCTGCGGTCGATGATGCCGGCGCCCACGCGGACGGTCGAGGACATCGAGCGGCTCGGCGCCGAGGCCGGCCTCCAGGTCTCCTGGCGCGGCCCCGCGACGGCGGTCCGGACCCTGATCGAGTTCACCGCCCACTAGCACAGCTGCCGAACGGAGATTCCCATGCGACACCATCCGCCGGAGGCGCGGCAACAAGCGGACCGGCCGCTGCGCATCCTGCGCGACCTGGCCACCGGGCACCCGGGCACGATGCTGCTGATCGGCCTGCTCGCCCTGGCGTCCACCGCCGGCACCCTGGCGCTGCCCTGGGCGGTCGGTCGGCTCATCGCCACGCTGGGCGACGGCGCCGCCGACCGTTGGACGGTCTGGCTGATCGTCTTCGGGCTCGGCGCGGCACTGGCCAACACGCTCGCCACCTTCCTGCTCTCCCGGCTGGGCCAGCGGATGATCTGCCGGCTGCGGGTCCGCACCATGGGTCACGCGCTGCGTCTGCCGCTCGCCGACGTACGACGCGAGGGCAGCGGCAACCTGGTCACCCGGATCACCGCTGACACCTCGCGGGTCAAGAAGCTGATCGACGTCGGCCCGATCCAGCTCCCGATCGCCGGGCTCACCGCCATCGGCACGTTGGTGATCATGGGCTTCCTGGACTGGCTCCTGCTGGCCGTGACGGTGGGCGCGTTCGCGGTCGCCGGCGGCCTGATCACCCTGGTGGTCAAGCGACTGCGGCGCAGTTACGTCGCGGTGCAGGAGTCCACCGGCCTGCTGGCCCAGCGGTTCGTCGCGGCCGTCGACGCCGTCAAGGTGATCAAGGCGTACCGGGCCGAGGAGTCGGTGAGCGCGGACCTGGCCACCCACGCCGAGACCGTCGCCCGCCGCGAGATCGACGCCGCCCGGATGGAGGCCCTGATGACCCCGGTGGTCAACCTGGGCCAGCAGATCGCACTGGTCGCGGTGATCACCGGGGGCGGCGCGCGGTTGGTCGCCGGCACCCTGTCGCTGGCCGACTTCGTGGCGTTCCTGCTCTACCTGCTTCAGCTCACCGGCCCGTTCATGATGATCGCGGCGGGTGTCACGGCCTTGAAGATGGGCACTGTCGCCCGGGAACGCTTCACCGGCCTCTTCGAGAAGCCCCAGGAGTCCGGCGGCGAGACCGCGCAGCCGGTCACCGTTCCGGCCGGTCCGGTGCCGGCGGTGCAGTTCGACCACGTCGACTTCAGCTACGGCAGCACGCCGGTGCTGCGGGACGTCTCCTTCGAGGTGCCGGCCCGTGGGCTGACCGCCATCGTCGGCCTCTCCGGAGCGGGAAAGACCACCGCGGTGGAGCTGATCCAGCGCTTCGCCGACGTCACCTCGGGCAGCATCCGGGTGCAGGGCCGGGACACCCGCAACTGGCCACTCGCCGACCTGCGCGCCCAGGTGGCCTACGTGGACCAGGCGGCCAGCTCGGTGCAGGACACCGTGCGCCGCAACCTCACCCTGGGCCGTGGCGACGCGGCGTTCTCCGACGGGGAGCTGTACGCGGTGCTGCACCGCGTCGGCCTGGCCGACGAGATCCGCCGCAAGCCGCAGGGCCTGGACACCGTCCTGGCCGGCGACGTGGACCTCTCCGGCGGTCAGCGTCAGCGGCTCGCCATCGCCCGGGCCATGCTGACCGACGCCCCACTGGTGCTCCTCGACGAACCGTCGTCGCACCTGGACAGCATCAACGAGCAGAAGCTCCGTGACCTGGTCGACGACCTGGCCGCCACCCGCGCCGTGCTGGTGGTGGCGCATCGGATCTCCACGATCCAGCACGCCGACCACGTGGTCATCCTCCAGTCGGGCGAGGTCGTCGGTCAGGGACCGCACGACGAGCTTCTGCGCAACTGCTCGAACTACACCGATCTGGTCCGTGGCCAGATGCTGGTCGGAACAGGAGCCCTGGCATGACGCACTACTCGATCATGATGCCGTTCGCGCCGCGCCGCCCCGAGCAGCTGCTGCCGTTCGCCGCGCTCACCCAGTGGAGCGAGGCATCCTGCCTCTGGCAGGGGCAGGGCAACGTCGGCGACACCCACATCAGCTTCTCGTACGCCGCGGCCAGCGGTTTCCGGGTCCCGATGGGTACCTCGGTCAACCTCATGCCGTTCCTGCACCCGTACGACGCCGCGCTGCGCGCCCAGACCCTGGCGGTGGCCACCGGGCACCGCGTGGTGGCCGGCTTCGGCCCCGGTGGCGCGTCGTTGCAGCGCGGCACGCTCGGTGCCCCGTACCGCAGCCAGCTCGGCGCGGTCCGCGAGTACGTGACGATCGTCCGGTCCCTGTTGGAGACCGGCAAGGTCAACCACCAGGGCGAGTTCTTCTCCTGCGGCATGGAACTGGGCACGTTCCCCCGCCCGGCCATCGAGATCGGGCTGGGCGTGCTGCGGCCCCGGATGGCGGAGTTGGCGGGTGAGGTCGCGGACGTGGCGATCACCTGGCTGACGCCGGCCTCGTACCTGCGCGACACCGTGGTGCCCGCGCTGCGCCGGGGTGCGGAGCGGGCCGGGCGGCCGATGCCGCGCGTGGTCGCGATCGTGCCGATGGCGCTGCGCACGCCCGACCGCGACCCGGTCGACCTCGCCCTGAACAGCAACTCCGGGCACATGCGCCTGCCGCACTACATCGACATGTTGAGCCGCTCGGGCATCGACGTGGACATGGCCGACGACCCGCGGGCCAGCGGTCGGGCCCTCGTCGAGGGTGGCGCCTTCCTCTACGGCGACCAGGAGGAGCTGACGCAGGGCATCAAGGAGTTCAGCGCCGCGGGCGCCGACGAGGTGGCGTTCAACCTGGCCGGGGTCTGCGTGACCTACGGGGCCAAGACCACGCTGGGCGAGCTGGAGACCATCCTCGGGAACGTGGCGCGATGAGTGCCGGGCCACCGCTGGAGTTCCTGGAGACACCGGAGCTGGAGCTGAGGCGGCTGCTGCTGGTGATCACCGGCTCGGCCGCGGCCAGCAACGTGCCGACCTGGCTGAACTGGCTCCGGGAGACGTACCCCCGGCTGGAGGTGGCAGTGGTCGCCACCCCCAGCGCCCTGCGGTTCGTGACCCGGCAGGCGCTGAGCCTGCGGACCGACCACGAGGTGCTCGTCGACACCTGGGAGGACTGCGAGCGGGCTCGGCACGTCGAGCACGTCGAGTGGGCGGACGCCATGCTGGTCTACCCGGCGACGTTCCACTTCGTCGCCCGGCTCGCCCTCGGGCTCGCCGACAGCCCGGCGCTGCTGGCGATGCAGTGCACCTCCGCGCCGGTCGGCCTGTCACCGGCGCTGCCGCCCGGTGGCCTGGACAGCCCGGCGTTCCAGCGGCACTGGGCGACGCTGGCCGAGCGGCGCAACGTGGCCCTGATCCCTCCGCTGCCCGCACGCAGCCTCACCACCGGCCGTGACGACGGCTGGGTGAGTCCACCACTGCCGGAGGCGCTGCGCAGGCTGGAGGCCCGCCGTCGCGAGCTGGCCGAGGTGGACGTGCCGGTCCTGACCGGGGGAGCGACCCGATGACCACCGCCACAGTGACCGCGCCGGCCGGCCGGGACTTCGGCACCGGCCTGCTGGTCACCGCGGTACGCCCGGAACCCGCCGGTGGCTACCGGTGGCGGCGCGCCCCCGGGCCGCTGGCGCCCGCGCCGTTCGTGCCGACCGGCACCGCACCGCGCCGGCTCGGCACCGCACGACCGGGCGCGACGTCGGTGCACTGGGTCGTGGGTGAGCCCGACGGCGACGCCCGCACCTACCGGGTACGGGGCGCGACCTCGGTGGCCGCCGTCCTGTTGGGCAACGGCCCCGAGCCGGCGATGGCGTCGCTGTTGCACGGGCTCGGCCAGGCGCTGCGGGAGCTGCACGCGCAACCGCTCCCGCCCGGTGTCGCGGCAGGGGGAGCGCCGCGCGGGCTGGTCCGGTTCACCCGCTGGCTCAACGGGCGCTCACCGCACCCGCGTGGCGCGTACGCCGAATCCCTGCTGCGCTCCCGGCTCGGCGGCGCGGCCCTGGCCCGGGTGCGGGAGCACACCGCCCAGATCGCCGCCGCCGACGAG
>NZ_JAGPXZ010000563.1:0-4196 GCF_018070305.1 Micromonospora sp. M51
GCGTGACCGGGCGGCTGCCGCGCCGCAGCCCGGGCCGCCCCTGCGGGCTGACGACACCGGCGAGTACTGGTCGCAGTTGCGGACCGGTGACCGGTGGGCCGCCGTCCGCGACGACGAGAACGGCCGCGAGCTGCGGGTCGGCGAACGTCGGGCCGAGGTGCACGCCGACGCCACCGGCACCGAGTACCGGATGGCCGACCGCTGGGCCGCCGTCCGCCACGAGGAGCCGCGCCGCCAGGAGGACGCCGGCGGTTACGAGGAGCCGCGCCGCTACGAGGACGCCAGCGGTTACGAGGAGCCGCGCCGCCACGAGGAGGCCGGCGGTTACGAGCCGGCGCGTCGCCGCGACCGCGACGGTGGCTGGCGGGACGAGCCGGGCCGGCCCGCGCTGCCGGCGGGCGGTGTGCCGGTGCCCGACGAGTGGCGTCCACCGCGCCAACGCGGCCACCAGGCGGAACCCGCGCCGGAACGGACCGGCCGGCGGCGGGTCGACGAGCGTTACGGCTACCCGCCCCAGGACGACGTGCCGCGCGCCGGGGGCGCGCCACCCGCCGACCGCTGGCGCTGACCGGTCAGCCGGCTCGGGTCACTTGTCGATGTCGCCGACCACGAAGAACATCGAGCCGAGGATCGCGATCAGGTCCGGGACCAGGCAGCCGGGGAGCAGGGTGGCCAACGCCTGCACGTTCGCGTACGAGGCGGTGCGCAACTTCAACCGCCACGGCGTCTTCTCGCCCCGCGACACCAGGTAGTAGCCGTTGATGCCGAGCGGGTTCTCTGTCCAGGCGTACGTGTGTCCCTCCGGCGCCTTGAGCACCTTCGGCAGCCGGGTGTTGATCGGCCCGGTCAGCCGATCCACCCGGTCCAGGCACTGCTCGGCGAGATCCAGCGACGCGTACACCTGGTCGAGCAGCACCTCGAACCGCGCGTGGCAGTCCCCGGCCGTCCGGGTGACCACCGGCACGTCCAGCTCGTCGTAGGCCAGGTAGGGGTCGTCGCGGCGCAGGTCCAGGTCGAGCCCGGAGGCTCGGGCCACCGGGCCGGACGCACCGAACGCGGCGGCGTCCGCGGCGGACAGCACACCCACGCCGACGGTGCGGGCCAGGAAGATGTCGTTGCGGCGGATCAGGTGGTCCAGGTCGGGCAACCGGCGGCGTACCTCACCGATCGCCGCGCGGGCCCGCCCGGTCCACCCGTACGGCACCTCCTCCTTGAGGCCACCCACCCGGTTGAACATGTAGTGGATCCGGCCGCCGGAGACCTCCTCCATCACCGCCTGGATGGTTTCGCGTTCCCGGAAGGCATAGAAGATCGGCGTGATCGCGCCGATCTCCAACGGGTACGAGCCGAGGAACATCAGGTGGTTGAGCACCCGGTTCAGCTCCGCGAGGGCCATCCGCAGCCAGGTGGCCCGCTCCGGCACCTCCATGCCCATCAGGCGTTCCACAGCGAGCACCACACCCAGCTCGTTGGAGAACGCCGAGAGCCAGTCGTGCCGGTTGGCCAACACGATGATCTGCCGGTAGTCACGCACCTCGAAAAGCTTCTCCGCGCCCCGGTGCATGTAGCCGACGATCGGTTCGCAGGCGACCACCCGCTCGCCGTCGAGCACCAGCTTCAACCGCAGCACACCGTGCGTGGAGGGGTGCTGCGGGCCGATGTTCAGCACCATGTCGGTGCCGAGCTGCTGATCACCGGTGCCGGCGACCAGGCCGGCCCCGGTGCCGACGGTCAGTTCACGAAGGTCCCCGGCGTCGGTGGTCATGCCCGTCATCGTGCCACGACCGACCCGAGCGGGATGCCGACCGGCTGGCGCAACCACAGGTGCCCGCCGAGCCCGGCCGGGTCGGTCAGCTCGGCCACCGCCGACGCGGCGGCCAGCGCCCGCACGTAGCCGGCCGGGTCGGTGCCGGCCAGGCTGAGCGGCGGTCGCCCACCGTCGGCCCCGAGCGCCCGCAGCGCCTCCCGCTGCGGAACCATTGAGTACGCGCACCGGGCGACCGCCGCACCGGCGGAGGCGACCGAGTCCATGGCCACGTGGGCTGTCACATCACTCGTCCCGTCCGGCACCGGTGGCACCTGCCGCCCACCCCGGTACCCGGTCAACGTCCCGTCCACGGGCCGGTCGCCGCTCAGGTGCCCGTAGTCCACAGCCACCGCGAGCCCTCGGCTGATCTTTCCGACCGCGTTGGCCCAGGCTTCGTCTCTCGTCCTTCCGATTTCGGCCCTTCCTTGGTCGCCGCTGGGGGTTTCGGGGCAGCCCCGGCCTCGGGTCACTGTCCGTAACGGGCGAGGGGTCGGGGCTGGGCCACCAGGTGGTCAGCCAGTCGAGGTCGTCGGGGGTGACCGGCTCGCCAATCGATTCGGCACCGCTGCCGGGGTCGACCAGGACATATCGCCAGCCGTCGCCGGTGTGCACCGCCACGTCCAACGGGACGTTGTCCAGCCATTCGGTAGCGATCAACAGTCCGGTGATCCCGTCGGGAATCTCAGCGGTCCAGCTGATCTCTTCGGGCAGGTTCTCGGGGCGGTCGGCGTACTCGACTGCTGTGAAGCGGATGCGTTCCGCAAGCGACGGACGGACATTGCCGGACGGCGGCTCCCCGCCCAGCGGACGGGCGGAGGCCGTGGGAGTCAGGGTTTCCGGGGAGCCCGACCACGCAGGGATCAAGCCTGACCGCCCGGAGTGGGCGGGCTCCCCGGAAACCCCCACCGCGAGCCCGACGAGAGCCCGCAGCAGCTCGCCTCGCCCAGCCCCCACGTCGACCACGTCGAGCCGCGACGGATGCCCCAGAGCGGCGTCGACCTCCGTGAGCAGGCGCAGCAGGGCGGTGGTGAACGCCGGGGACGCGTGCACGCTGGTCCGGAAGTGGGCGGCCGGCCCGCCGCCGGCCACGAAGAAGCCGCCCGGCCCGTAGAGGGCCTGGTTCATGGCGTCCCGCCAGCGGATCGGCATCAGGTCAGGGTGCGTCACCGTGCCGACCCTACGGTCACCGGTTGTGGGCCGACCCGTGATCCCCGCCCGGGGTCGTGCCGTTCATGCCGTCCGGAAGTAGTGCCCTTCGTGCAGGTCGGCGATCAGGTCGGGGTGGGTCGGGGTCCAGCCCAGTAGGTCGCGGGTGAGGGCGGACGACGTGGGGTTGTCGATCTGCACGAACGAGCCGAGGAAGCCGAAGTGCTCGTCGGCCTCGGCGGGGCTGATGCTTCGGACCGGAATGCCGAGGTTGTCGCCGATGGCTGCCGCGATCTGTCGGAAGGGGACGCCTTCGTCGGCGGCTCCGTGCAGGCGCGTGCCGGCTGGGGCCTTTTCGAGGGCGAGTCGGTAGAGCACTGCCGCGTCGAGGGTGTGGACGGCCGGCCACCGGTTGGCGCCCTCGCCGACGTACGCGGCGTAGCCCTTCCGTCGGGCCGCGGCGATGATGGTGCTGATGAAGCCGTAGCGGTCGAGGGAGCTGTGCACTGTGGGTGCGAGCCGGACGATGGAGGAGCGCACACCGCGGGAGCCGAGGTCGGCCACGAAGTTCTCCGCGTCGATCCGGTAGCCGCCGCCCGGGAAGGTGTCGTGTTCGGTGCCGGGGCGGCCGACGATGCCGCCCATCACGAGCATGGCCGTCCCGCCGGTGCCGACCAGGGGTTTGCCGGAGCCGGCCAGGCCGTCGGCGAGTGCGGTGAGGGCGTCCAGGTCGGTCCTGGCGGCACCGGCCAGATCGCCGTTGACCATGAGGTCGTGGCGGAACGCCAGGTGGATCACGCCGTCGGCGGCGGCCGCCTGGTCCCGAAGCACGTCGAGGTCGGCCAGGTCGCCGCGGTGTGCCTGGGCGCCGAGCTTCTCGATGGCGGCGGCGGATGTGTCGGAGCGGGCGAGGCCGACGACCTCGTGCCCGGCGGAGAGCAGTTCCGGGACGACTGCGGAGCCGAGGTGGCCGGAGGCGCCTGTGACGAATACGCGCATGGTGGTTCCTTCGTGAGTGCCGATGTCACCTTGCGACATAACCGTATACCGATTGATGTCACATAGCGACATCCGGACGAACTTCATGTCGCAGTGTGACTTCGGATACCATCGCCGCATGGCCCGCTGGCAACCGGACGCGCGCGGCCGCCTGGAGGCGGCCGCCTTCGAGCTGTTCCGCGAGCGCGGCTTCGAACAGACCACCGTCGCCGACATCGCCGCCCGTGCCGGCCTCGACAAACGC
>NZ_JAGPXZ010000564.1:0-4185 GCF_018070305.1 Micromonospora sp. M51
CTTGTCCGTCACACCCGCATCCTCCCGCATCGGCGCCCGCGCTCAGCCCACGAACGGCGGCACGGCGATCTCGCCGCGGGCCACCGGCATCACCTGACCGGTGACCGTCGCACCGACCGCCGCGCCGTCCGCCGCGGTGACCGTGCAGGCCAACGCGGACGGGCGGTTCATCTCCACGCCCTGGCGGACCGCGTACTCCGACCGCCCCTCGCCGGGCAGCAGACCACTCGCCACCAGCCAGACACCCAGGCCGAGCGCCGCCGAACCGGTCGCCGGGTCCTCCGGAACGCCCATCCCCGGCACGAAGACCCGGGCGTGCGCGGTTTGCGCTGCCGCGTCCCAGGAGAAGACGCTGACGTGCGACACCCCGTACCGTTCCGCCGCCGCCGCGTTCACCCGGGCGCGGGCCACCGACTCCGGCCGCACCGGCAGGTACGGAAACTCCAGCCCGCAGCCGGCGACCCGGGGGGCGGGGCCGACGTGGTCGTCGGCGGCCAGCCCGGCGATCTCCAGCAACGGCTCCGGATCCAGCTCCGGCCCGAGGGTCGGGGTGCCACCGGTCAACGTCGCCCCGGAGGCCGTCACCTCGATCGGCAGCACACCGGCCCCGCATTCCTGGGTGACCTGCCCCACACCGAACATCCCCCGCCGGCACGCGGTGACCGCCGCGCCGACGCTGGGATGCCCGGCGAACGGCAACTCCTCCACCGGGGTGAAGATCCTGGCGCGGTAGGTGGCGCCGACCTGGGTCGGCGGCAGCACGAACACCGTCTCGGAAAGGTTGAACTCCAGCGCGAGCGCCTGCATCTGCTCGGTGGCCAGCGCCTCCGCGCCGAACACCACCGCCAGCGGGTTGCCGGCGAAGGGGCGATCGGTGAAGACGTCCACGATCTCGTAGGCCAAGGTCGACATGTTGATAAACAGTAGGCGCTTAGGCTGGTGCGCGTGAGCACGCCGACCCGGGTCTACATCGCCCGTCTCGCCGGAGTCGCCGTCTTCGACCCGAACGGTGACCAGGTGGGACGGGTCCGTGACGCCGTGGCACGGCTCCGGGCAACCAAGCGTCCACCGGAGGTGGTGGGGCTGGTCGCCGAGATGCCGATGCGTCGTCGGATCTTCCTGTCCATCAACCGGATCACCTCCATCGACGCGGACGCCGTCGTGCTCGGCTCCGGCACCCTCAACCTGCGCCGGTTCGAGAAGCGACCGAACGAGCTGCTGGTGCTCCAGGAACTGCTCGACCGGCGGGTGCAACTGGACCCGGGCGGCCAGCCGGGCGCGGTCGTGGACGTCGCCATGGAGTGCACCAGGGGTGGCGAATGGTCACTGACCCGCGTCGCCGTCCGCGAGCAGACCGGTCGGCTCAGCCGCCGCGGCCACCTGCACCAGGTCGAGTGGGACCGGGTGCGCGGGCTCAGCGGCATCGCCGACAACCGGGGTACGGCGAACCTGCTCGCCGTACTGGAGGACATGCGCCCCGCCGACCTGGCCAACGCGTTGCAGGACCTGCCCGACGCGCGGCGCAACGAGGTCGCGGCCGCGTTGAACGACGAGCGACTGGCCGACGTGCTCAGCGAACTGCCCGAACACGACCAGGTGGAGATCCTCGCCGCCCTCGACCGGGAGCGGGCCGCCGACGTCCTGGAGGAGATGGACCCGGACGACGCCGCGGACCTGCTCAACGAACTGCCCCCACCCGAGCAGGACGTGCTGCTGGACCTGATGGAGCCGGACGAGGCCGACCCGGTACGTCAGCTGCTGAAGTACACCCCCGGCACGGCGGGCAGTGTGATGACCTCGGAGCCGGTCATCCTGCCGCCGGACGCCACCGTCGCCGAGGCACTGGCCCGGATCCGGGAGCCCCAGCTCTCCCCCGCCGTCGCCGCGCAGGTCTTCGTGACCCGGGCGCCGCAGAACACCCCGACCGGCCGCTACCTGGGCATGGTGCACTTCCAGGCGCTACTGCGCGAACCGCCGGCCGACCTGCTGGGCAAGGTGGTGGTCAACGACATCGACCCACTTCGTCCCACCACCCCGCTGCCGGAGATCACCCGTCGGATGGCCACCTACGACCTGGTCGCCATGCCGGTGATCGACCGCAACAACCGGCTGGTCGGCGCCGTGACTGTCGACGACGTGCTGGACCACTCGCTACCCCGCGACTGGCGGGACCGTGACGCGCTGACCGCCTCGGGCAGCACCGACACCGCGCTGGACGGCACAGATGGCTGACCAGCGGCGGACGGAGCGTCTCGACCAGCCACGCGAGCCCCGGGGTGTCAAGCTGCCCCGGTTCGACGCGGAGGCGTTCGGCCGGTGGTCCGAGGGCATCGCCCGGGGCATGGGCACGGCGAACTTCATCGTCGTGATGACCGTGGTGATCACGATCTGGTTCGTCTGGAACACCCTCGCCCCGGCGGACCTGCGCTTCGACCCGTACACCTTCACCTTCCTGACCCTGGTGCTGTCGCTGCAGGCCAGCTACGCGGCCCCGCTGATCCTGCTGGCCCAGAACCGGCAGGCCGACCGGGACCGGGTGGCCCTGGAGGAGGACCGGCGGCGAGCCACCGCGCAGAAGGCGGACACCGAGTACCTGGCCCGGGAGATCGCGGCCCTGCGGATCGCCCTGGGTGAGGTCGCCACCCGCGACTTCCTCCGCTCCGAGCTGGCCCGGCTGGCCGAGGAGCTGGACGAGATGGGCCAACGCCGGCAGCGCCTGGAGCGCCGTCAACAGGAGAAGGACAACCGGCAGGAACGGCGTGCGCACCGCCCGAACGACGGTGTCGGCCTGGACGAACCCCGCGACGACCTGGACGGCGACCTCACCCGGGACGCCCGGCCGGACGGCACCGCCCCGCGCCGGTCGGAGGGCTGACCAACGGGTCATCGATTGGCACACACCGCCCCGGGCAGCGGCGGCAACGGATGCCCCTCGACGTAGCATTGCGGGCATGTCAGCACCCGTGAGCACCGTCGAGGACGCGATCCAGGCCGCCCTGGCCACCGTCAACGACCCGGAGATCCGCCGGCCCATCACCGAGCTGGGCATGGTCCGCTCCGCCACGATCGGCGCCAGCGGTGTCGTACGCGTCGAACTGCTGCTCACCGTCGCCGGCTGCCCGCTGAAGGACAAGCTGCGGACCGACATCACCGCCGCCGTCGCCGCGGTGCCCGGCGTCACCGGCGTGGAGATCGACTTCGGTGTGATGACCCCGGAGCAGCGGCAGTCGTTGCAGTCGCAGCTGCGTGGCGGCGGCGCCACCGAGGAGCCCGTCATCCCGTTCGCCCAGCCCGGGTCGCGCACCCGCGTGTACGCGGTGGCCAGCGGCAAGGGTGGCGTCGGCAAGTCCAGCGTGACTGTCAACCTGGCGGCGGCGCTCGCCGCCCGGGGGCTCTCCGTCGGGGTGGTCGACGCGGACATCTACGGCCACTCGGTGCCCCGGATGCTCGGTGCGGACGGCCGACCCACCCGGGTCGAAGACATGATCATGCCGCCGCAGTCGCACGGCGTGAAGGTCATCTCCATCGGCATGTTCACCTCCGGCAACGCCGCCGTCGTGTGGCGCGGCCCGATGCTGCACCGGGCGCTGCAGCAGTTCCTGGCCGACGTCTACTGGGGCGACCTGGACGTGCTCCTGCTCGACCTGCCGCCGGGCACCGGTGACGTGGCCATCTCGTTGGCCCAGCTGCTGCCCAACTCGGAGATCCTGATCGTCACCACCCCGCAGACCGCCGCCGCCGAGGTGGCGGAACGGGCCGGGGCGATCGCCCTGCAGACCCACCAGCGGGTGGTCGGCGTCATCGAGAACATGTCCTGGCTGGAGCTGCCGGACGGTTCGCGGATGGAGATCTTCGGCGCCGGCGGTGGTGCGGCGGTGTCCGAGTCGCTGAGCCGGACCATCGGCGCGCAGGTGCCGCTGCTCGGTCAGATTCCGCTGGACACCCGGGTCCGCGAGGCCGGCGACGCCGGCAACCCGGTCGTGCTGGCCGAGCCGGAGTCCCCGGCCGCGCAGGCACTCGGCGCGATCGCCGACCGGCTCGCCGTGCGCCGCGAGTCGCTGCTCGGCAAGCCCCTCGGCCTCAAGCCCGCCGGTCGCTGACCAACCACGACCACCGCCAGCCCGTCGGCCGCTGTTGGCCGGCGGGCTGAGTCGTCTCCACGGACATGGCCAGCGGGGCAGCCGG
>NZ_JAGPXZ010000565.1:0-4185 GCF_018070305.1 Micromonospora sp. M51
GTCCTCGACCACGAAGAGCGACCGGCGGAACCGCAGCCCCTCCCGCTCGGCCGGGGTCGGGCCGATCGCGGTGCCGCCCAGGGCCGCGTACGCGCGGCCGGACTCGGCGACCAGGGCCGAAAGCTCCGCCGGGTTCAGGGAGAAGTCCGAGTCCACGCCACCGTCGGCCCGGTCCAGCGTCACGTGCTTCTCGATGAAGCAGGCGCCGAGCGCCACCGAGGCGACCGCGACCCCGATGCCGGGCGTGTGGTCGGAGAGCCCCACCGGCACGTCGAACGCACCGGCCAGCACCGGCAGCCGGCGCAGGTTGCTGTCGGCCGCCGGCGCCGGGTAGGACGCGGTGCAGGCCAGCAGGATGATGCCCGCCGCGCCACCGGCGCGGGCGGTGCGCACGGCGGCGTCGATCTCGGCGACCGTCGCCATTCCTGTGGAGATCACCATGGGCTTGCCGGTGCTGGCCACCAGTCGGATCAGCGGCAGGTCGACCAGCTCCGACGACGCGATCTTGTACGCGGGCGCGTCCAGCGACTCCAGCAACTGCACAGCGGTCGCGTCGAACGGTGACGAGAAGACGGTCAGGCCACGCTCGCGGGCCCGTTCGAAGATCGGGGCGTGCCACTCGTACGGGGTGTGCGCGCGCTCGTAGAGGCGGTACAGGTTCTCCCCGCCCCACAGCTCGTGCCCACTGGAGATCCGGAACGCCGGGGTGTCGACGTCGATGGTGATGGTGTCCGGCCGGTACGTCTGGAGCTTCAGTGCGTGCGCCCCGCTGTCGGCCACCGCGTCGACGATGGCCAGCGCCCGATTCAGATCGCCGTTGTGGTTGCCGGACATCTCGGCGACCACGAACGATCGCTCACCGGCACCGACCGCGTGCGGTCCGATCTTGATTGTCGCCGTCATTCCGACCTCTGCTCAGGTACGCCCGCACCGGAGTGCGGTGGTGCTGTCGTCGTCCACCCGGCGGGCGGACGACCTGGAAAACCACGGTGCCGGGTGCCGCCTCGGGGTGCGGTGGGGTCGATCACGTCAGCCGGCCGCCGGCCAGCGCGTCACGGCGCTCCGGGGTGGGCGCACCACTGCGTGTCGGCGCGTTGTCCGCCCGTCGGCCCGGTTCCTCGTCGACGGCTGGCGAACCGCCGTCGGCAGCCGCCGGGCCCGGCCGACGCAGCCGACCGGCGACCCGGTGGGCCTGGCGCAGCGCCGAGTACGCCAACCAGTCACCCCGCCCGACGAGGCGGTGCTTGAGTCCCGTCGCGCCGGGGGGCAGCGGGTAGCCGCCGGTGGGCAGGTACCGGCGGTAGTGCGCGGCGGCCCGGTGGAAGAAGTCGCGCCGCAGGTGCGGGTGCAGCCGGCCGTCGTTGCCCACCACCACCAGGTAGTGGCTGAGCATCAGCTCGAAGAGTTCGGCCTGCAACCGCTCGTCCGGGTGTTTCCGGGCAACCCAGTCCATCAGCCGCTCGTACTGGTCGAAGGCGTCGAAGTGCCGGCCGCTGCGGGTGGAGGTGATCGCGCCCTGGCGGCCCTGCCGGTAGAGGTAGCAGACCCGGTCCAGCACGGAGATCTTCTCGGCCCCGATCAGCAGCGGGTGGCTGAACGGGATGTCCTCGTACCAGCCGGGGAAGAAGCGCAGCTCCAACTCGTCCATGAAGCCTCGGCGGACCACCTTGTTCCAGGCGGTGTGCTGCACCCGCAGCAGGCGCGGCTGGTCGGCCAGCCGGGTGACGCCGGTGATCCCGCGCAGCAGCGGGCTGCTCGCGTCGACCTCCCGCCGGCCGTCCTCGTGCACCCGCAGGTGGTCGAGCATCAGCACGTCGGGCTGGTGCTGGCGCAGCCGGTCCAGCACCGCCGCGATGGTGCCCGGCGGCAACCAGTCGTCGCTGTCGACGAACCAGACGTACCGGCCGCTGGCCACGTCGAGCCCCGCGTTGCGGGCCAGCCCCAGGCCCACGTTGCTGCTCAGATGCACGACGCGGACGCCGTCGCGACCGGCCGCGTACGCGCGGAGCATGTCGCCGCAGCCGTCCGGGGAGGCGTCGTCGACGGCGATCAGCTCGACCGCGTCCGACTCGCCCGCCGGGATGTCGGCCCGGATCGACTCAAGGCACTGGTACAGGTACGCCTCGACGCCGTACACGGGCACGACGATGCTCAGCAGCGGTGCGTGCGTCGGCTCATTGACCACGCCCGCCACCTTCGACGACCCGGGTGGCCGGCCCCGGAACCTGACGTTGCCGCCGATGGTGGAGTCTCTGAACTCCCGGGCAGCGGAAGGTTAACGCCGACTGGCGGGCGGTGCCGTGGCGCGGAAAACGGCGGGTGGGACGCGTCCGGTTCACCCAGGAGTGACCCGGTAGGGTGCCTCGGTGCGGCCCTGCCGGGCCGTCGCGGGCGTCGCCGTCGCGCCGTCCGACGCCGCGCCGAGGAGGCTACGACAGTGCTGGTGACCCCGCCGAGCGCCGGGATCCCGGCATGACGAGCGTCGCCGCGACGTCGGCCGCCCCACCAGCACCCGCCCTGCCCCGGCTGCCGTCGCTGACCGGGCTGCGCTGGATCGCCGCCCTGCTGGTCTTCGGCTTCCACGCGGGCACCATGCGGATCATCGCCGAGCCGGACTACAAGGCCGTGGTCGACGCCCTGTTCACCCTGGGCCTCTCCGGGGTGCAGTTCTTCTTCATCCTCAGTGGTTTCGTGCTGGTCTGGTCGGCCCGGCCGGGTGACTCCCGGCGGACCTTCTGGCGGCGGCGGGTCGCCAAGATCTACCCGAACCACCTGGTGCTGTGGGCGGCGACGCTGGTGGTCGCCTGGTGGTTCGCCGATCCGGTCCTGCCGGCGGCCGCGCTGGAGAACCTGCTCCTGCTGCAGGCCTGGGACCCCCGGCCGGGCTGGTTCTACAGCATCAACACGGTCAGCTGGTCGCTCTCCTGCGAGTTCTTCTTCTACCTCTGCCTGCCGCTCGCCCTGCCGTTGCTGCGCCGGGCCCGGCCGAAGCTGCTCTGGGCGCTGATCGTCGCGCTGCCGCTGCTGATCCTCGCGCTGTGGCCTGCGCAGGAGTTGGTGCCGGAGGTGAGTCGGTGGTGGTTCACCCAGATCTTCCCGCCGGTCCGGTCGCTGGAGTTCTGGTTGGGCGCGGTGGCCGCCGAGTTGATGCGCCGAGGGCTCTGGCGCGGGCCGGGTCTGGCCGTGGCCAGCGCGATCTTCGTGGTCACCTGGGTGGCGGCCGCGCAGTGGATCCGCGCCGAGTTGTGGACCACGTTGCTCGCCGTCGCGTACCTGTTGGTGATCACCGCTGCCGCTGACGCGGACGTGCGGGGTCGGCGCTCGCCGTGGCGTTCCCGGCCGTTGATCTGGCTCGGTGAGGTCTCGTTCGCCTTCTATCTGGTGCACGTGCTGGTGATGACGAGCGTGCTGCGCTGGAGCGGGGACTGGGGGACCGGCTTCGCAGGCTGGCGTGGGCCCGCCGTGGTGCTCGGCTTCCTGGTGGCGAACCTGCTCCTCGCCGGGCTGCTGCACCGCTTCGTCGAGACCCCGATGATGCGCCGGCTCGCACCGCGCCGTCCGGCCCGGCCGGCGCCCGTCCCCCGGCAACGCGCGGCCGGTGTCCCGACCGCCGGTGACGGCGACGCCGAGGGCGGGGCCGCGGGGGCCGCCGACGAGGTCGGTCCGGCCAACGGCCGATCACCGTACGCCGACCGGCGCTGACAGCGTCCACCCTGGTCAAACGGGTCGGCGCGGCGCGATCCGACACGCCCGTGGTCGGTGCGCCCGCCTCGGCGTGACGGTAGCGTGGGGATGTGCTTCCGGTCGCGTTCACCTGTCCGCTGTGGTGGGTGGCGCGCTGGGCGACGCGGGTGCTGACCAGCCTCGCCGTCGTCGCGGCCCTGGCGCTCGGCGCAGGCCCGGCCACGGCCGCCGCGTCGACGCCCAGCCCGGTGCCACCGTCGAGCGTGGTGTCGGCCTCCGTCGCCGCCGGGCCGCTGGCGGCCTCCGGTCGGCACGTCGGGGCGCACGCTGCGGCGCGTCCGGCAGCGGCGATCCCACCGGACGCCGTCGAGGAGGCCGTTCCCGCCTGGGCCGTCGACTCGCCCGGGGCGCTCCCCGAGGAGCACTGCGTCACCGCGACCGGCGTGCTTCCGGTCCGCGCGGCGGAGTCCGACCGGCTGCCCCTCGTCGACAGTGCGAGCG
>NZ_JAGPXZ010000566.1:0-4182 GCF_018070305.1 Micromonospora sp. M51
GGCCGCGTCTCCGTCGCCGGCGTCGGCGCGTTCCCGCAGCTCGTCCTCGCGGCCCAGGGACGCGAGCAACTCGGCGAGACGCTTCCGCGGATCGGCGCTGCGCCTGCGAAAGAAGTGTCCGGCACGGTCCGCGAAGGCCCGGAATATTTCGGTGGCTTCCTCGGCGCAGCCGCTGCCGGCCAGCAGGTCGGCCATCCACAGGGCGGCGTCTGCGTTCCCTTCGTCGGCATGGGGACGCAGCACGGCGACGGCCTCGTCAAAGCGAGCCTGATCGGTCAGCAACTCGGCGAACTCCTGAGCCGCCGGCCAGCCCCCAGCGTCGGCCCGCGCGCGCAGGTCATCCTCGCGCAACTGCCGGCGAAGGATCTTGGCAAGTAGCTCGGCGGCGTAATCGTGGCCGGCATCGGCGCGCGCCTCCAGCTCGTTAACGCGCTCCTGGCTCGCAAGCAGTTCAACCCATCGGCGACCGGCGTGCCAGTCACCGGCCTCGGCCCGGGCTCGCAGCTCCTCGTCGTGACCCTGGCCGGCCAGAAGGTCGGCCAGGCGCAATCCGGCATAACCATGTCCCGCGTCGGCCCGCGCCCGCACCTCGTCGATGCGGCCCAGCGCGGTGAGCAGATCGACCAGTGCGGCGGCCGTCATCAGTTCGCCGGGATCGGCCTCCATGACGGGCCGGAGGACGGTAATCGCCTCGTCGAGCCGACCCTGCCGGGCGAGCAGCGTGGCCAACTGATGGGAGGCGGAGATGTCACCGTCCTTGGCCCGACGGTGTAGGTGGTGCTCGCGTACCGAGCGGCTCAGGTGGTCCTGCAGGATGACGTGCCGGAACTGCTGCCCGGAACCGGTCGAGCGCAGCACACCCCGATCGTGCGAGTCGGCCAGGAAGGAGCGCAGCCGCCACGGCAGCCAGCCCCGGACCGCGAGGCGGGCGTGGATCAGGCGGTATCGACACCAGATCCATCCGCCCGATACCAGCCCAGCGGTTCCTCCGCACAGGACGGCGACGACGAGCACGAAACGCCAGGGCGACGGCGAGCCGGCCAGCGCTCGGGCGGCCGAGAGCACCACGCTCCCGGTGACGATGTGTTGAAGCGCCGCTGCGGCCACACCCATCAGGTCGTCCCGCCGCCACCGGGCCGTCTGCAGCCTGGGCAGGACCGTCGCAACGGACCCGTAGAGCGCTCCGGCGATCAGCATGACCGGCCAGACCGCCCAATCGCCAGTGATCAGCATCGCGGCCAGAGCGCTGCCGGCGCCGTATCCGCCGATGATAACCGCGCGGTCCCGGCGACGGTGCGTCTCGTAGCCCATGCGACGCCACACCCGGCGCTGGGGCTTACGGCCGTGCGGCCACAGCGGCTGCAACCACCGCGAACCGGCGGTGGCGAAGGCAAGCACACCGGTGAACGCCGTCCAGAAAATGTGGAGCCCGAGGACGGCCGCGGATAGCCCGGCGACCACCCCGCCTACCGCCGCGACGGCGAGGTAAGTCAGCACCGCGGCCCGCCGCGGGCGCGCAGTAAGCAGGCCGGGCCCGATCTGCCACGGGTGCAGCTCCCGCGTGCCAACCTCGTAGAGGTGAAGGGCCAGGCAGCTCAGCCACCGTCGCGCGCGATTCGGATCGCGGTATCGCAGCCGCAGCCGGGCGGACACGTCGCCGAGGCCGGGCGGGACGTCGTAGGCGGCGCCGACGAACGCGTCCATCAAACGCCCGGCGACGGCTCGTCGCGTCGTCAGGGTGAGCAACTCGCCGGGGTCAGTGCCTGGTTTCCTGTAAGCCACCCGGGCCAGCGAGATCATCAGCGGCGTCGAAAAGGTCTCGGCCAGCGGGCCGGGGGCGCGAATGTGGTCGAACACCGGTTCCCAGCGGTGTCTCGCCGTCTCCGGTTGCGACAGGTATTCGATCGCCGCATCGGCGCGGACCGGTTCTAGCTTCACTACCGCGGCGCGGCCGAGGGCCGTCCCAGTCTCCCGGACAGCCTGCTCGTAATCCTGGCTCCGGGAGGTGACGACCAGCGGCCGGTCCGTTGACGCATACATGTCTAGGGCCTGCAGCGCCCGGCCGATCGCCGTCGGCGGCAGCTCGTCCAGCCCGTCGAGGACGGGCAGGATCCGTTGATGCTCCACCAGCCGGTCGGCGACGCGCCGCGGATCGCCGTACGGGGACAGGACGTCGGCATGCTCGCGGGCGAGACGACGCGCCAGGAACTCCTCCACCGGCTCAGCCGGATCCCAGACGCTTAAACTGAGCAGAACCGGCACGCGTCGATCGTCGCGCCGGTCGCGGATCAGTCCGAGGGTCAGAAGCATCGCGAAGACACTCTTGCCGGCGCCTGGAGCGCCTAGCACTATCAGCTGCCGGCGCGGCAACTCGCGGAAGGCCGAGACGATCTCGGGAAACGGGCCGTCCGCCGAGGGCCAACTCAGTGGGATCGGCGCCGACCTGGTCACGCCCAGGCGCGCGGCCTCGTTCGACCAGTTCCGCTCCAGCCGGTAGGCCAAGTCGTCGACAGCCTGGTCGTCCGTGCCCCTCCGCTCGGCCTTCGACTGGGCGCGCTGGATGCCGATCGACGCGATGACGAGCAGGGCCACGACCGCCCAGACGGAGGCCGTCCACCAATGCCACGAATCCGGCGGCCGGACGGTTCCGGTGGCGATGTTGCCAACGATGGCGAGGGCGATGGCCACCAGCAGCGCCGTCAGCGTCAAGGAGAGTCGCCTGGCCGGACGCTTTCTCATAACGCCTCGACTGTCTCAGATGCCCTCCGTCGGCGTCACCGGCCGAATGGATAGGGCGAGCGCCCGAGGAGGCACCGGGCTCGGCCAGGGCGCTGACGTACGCGAGCATCGTTGTGACGGCCCGACCATCGAAGTAACCGGCTCCGACCCCCAGGGCCAGCTCATCGCCCAGCTCGCCGGGCACCTGCCGGGCGGCGATTCAGAGGGCGGGCCGGAGTGTTAAGGTCCGTTTCTGGGCGAGGGTGAATACTCCGGGTACGCCACGGTCGTAGCCGGCCTGCGACAGGGCCAGGGCCAGCGAGACCACGTACCAGATCGTCGGGTGGTGCCACTGCGGGCTGTTCATCGCCGGCCGGGGCGGCAGGCCGTTGGCGTGGCGGTAGTCGACGTACTCCACCGGTGCCGGGCAGTGGCGCAGGTACTGCGTGCCGAGCTCGATCTGGCCGATGCGCGCCACCGTGCCGGAGGGCTCGATGACCAGGTGCGGCTCGTGCTCGCCGAGGTCGAAGTGGTCGGGCACCTGCCAGCCGAAGATCCGGATCGGATGGGGCGTCAGGTTCACCAGCACGACGACCTCCGCTTCAGTCGCCGCGGTGGTTGTCCACCTTCGCCGTGAGGATCATGTTCGTGGCGGTGTAGCCCAGCGCGCCCCAGCTCAGCGCGAGCATCAGCTGCTCGAACGGGTCGAAGCCCTTGACGATCCACACCCAGGCCGACGTCGCCGGCCAGGCCAGCGCGACGAACACCAGGGCGCACACAGAAAGCCGCAGCTTGCGGTCCGCCTGGGCCCACCGCCTACTGAACCGGCGCATCGGCCGCTCCCTTCACGCCGCGAGCTCCTCGCACAGCTGGGCGATGAGCCGCTGCTGGTAGCCCACCAGCGGTCGCAGCCGGGTCTCGCCGGCGGCCATCTGGCGCTCCAGCGATCGGGTCGACCGCTCCAGGCCCTGCAGGCGCCGCTCGATCGAGCCGGCGCGCCGATCGGCGTCGGCCTCCTCGGCGTCGCGGAAGCCGCGGCCGTACGGGAAGAGGATCGGGCCGAGCTCACCGTGCTCGCCGATGCCGACCCGCAGGCCCGTGAGCTTCTTGCCCGCGGTGCCGCCGGCCGCCCGATACAGCCGGTCCAGGTCCTCGCCGTTGAGCATCAGTCCCGGGTCGGCGCCCCGGAGGATCGGCAACACCGCACACCGGCACCTGTCGTGGATCGGCTTGAGCTCCTCGCGCTTGTAGACCCGGTCCGCGGCGACCACGCACAACCCGCACGGCGGTCCCCCACCACCGAGCTCCGGCTACAGGATCCGCCGATAACCGATGACCTGGTTCGGGTCGCTGCGCCGGATGACCGCCCGCTCCTGGGCCCGCTGGGCCAGGGAGACGTCCGTGTCGGCGACGCGCTCCACCCGCTCTGCGGCTTCCTCGCGCGCCTCGGACTCGGACGTTCCC
>NZ_JAGPXZ010000567.1:0-4171 GCF_018070305.1 Micromonospora sp. M51
GTTCAGCAGCGACCCGGCGGTGACCGTCTGATCGCCCCTCATCATCGCCTCGAAGCCCTGGGCGGCGACCTTCGCCGGGTCGTCCTTCTTACCCGAGCCGACCCGGGTGTCCTCCATCTCGGCGCGGTCGAAGAACTCCGTGTCGGTTGGTCCGGGCATCAGCGAGGTCACCGTGACGCCGGTGTCCTTCAACTCGTTGCGCAGCGCCTCGGCGAAGGACTGCACGAACGACTTCGACGCGTTGTAGACCGCCTGGAACGGCCCCGGCATGGTCGAGGCGATCGACGAGGTGAAGAGCACCCGGCCCGCACCCCGCTCGACCATCCCCGGCAGCAGTCGCTTCGCCAGGTGCACCGTCGAGCGCACGTTGAGGTCGACGATCTCCAGCTCGTCGGCGAGATCGGTGCCGCCCACGAAGGCGCCGCCGGCACCCCGGCCGGCGTTGAGCGCCAGCGCGTCCAGCGGTCGTCCGGTCGCGGTGACGGCGGCCACCAACTCCGTCACGCCCTGCTCGCGGGCCAGGTCGACGCGGACCGACCAGATCTGCGGTCCGCCGTCCCGGCGCAGCTTCTGCGCCGCCAACTCGATGCCCTCGTCCTCGGCGGCGATGACCAGGTCGAAGCCGTGCTCACCGAACTGCGCCGCCAGTTCGTACCCGATCCCGCTGGAGGCCCCGGTCACCAGGGCGAGCGGCCGGTCGGAGGTGGGTGTGGTCATGTTCTCGACTCCTTCTGTGCGAACCCTGGCCGCACCCGTGACGGTGCGGTGGTCCCCTACCGTGTGCCCCGCGACGCAGCGCCCAACCACATCGGCGGGGGTCGCCTCCCGGAGGGCGGCCCGAACGACCGGGCCCGGCCCGGTACGATCGTCGCGGGCCGTTACTGGCGCGTGGGGATGGATAACCATCGGGGAGCGGCCCCGTCATGAGGACGTCTGCCGAGCGCCTGGGCCTTCCGCACGTCTGTAGGAGGTCGCATGTCCCGCAACGCCGAGTCCACCGCATTCCGCAGCGCCCTTGAGGTGATCCGGGCTGTCGAGCCGCGGGTCGCCGACGCCATCGGCGCCGAGCTGACCGACCAGCGGGAGTCACTCAAGCTGATCGCCAGCGAGAACTACGCCTCCCCGGCGACCCTGCTGGCGATGGGCAACTGGTTCAGCGACAAGTACGCCGAGGGCACCGTCGGCCGCCGTTTCTACGCCGGCTGCCAGAACGTCGACACCGTCGAGGCGCTCGCCGCCGAGCACGCCCGGGAGCTGTTCGGCGCCGCGCACGCGTACGTGCAGCCGCACTCGGGCATCGACGCCAACCTGGTCGCCTTCTGGGCGGTGCTGGCCGACCGGGTGGAGTCCCCCGCCCTGAAGAAGGCCCAGGTCCGCCAGGTCAACGACCTCACCGAGGCCGACTGGTTCGCGCTGCGCCGCGAGCTGGGCAACCAGCGGATGCTCGGCATGTCGCTGGACGCCGGTGGCCACCTCACCCACGGCTTCCGGCCGAACATCTCCGGCAAGATGTTCGACCAGCGCAGCTACGGCACCGACCCGGCGACCGGCCTGATCGACTACGACCGGGTGGCCGAGGCCGCCCGGGAGTTCAAGCCGTTGATCCTGGTGGGCGGCTACTCGGCGTACCCCCGGAAGGTGAACTTCCGGATCCTGCGCGAGATCGCCGACTCGGTCGGCGCCACCTTCATGGTCGACATGGCGCACTTCGCGGGCCTGGTGGCCGGCAAGGTCTTAACCGGTGACTTCGATCCGGTGCCGCACGCGCACATCGTCACGACCACCACGCACAAGTCGTTGCGTGGCCCGCGCGGCGGCATGGTGCTCTGCCAGCCGGAGCTCGCCGACCAGGTGGACCGGGGCTGCCCGATGGTGCTCGGCGGCCCGCTTCCGCACGTGATGGCCGCCAAGGCGGTCGCGCTCGCCGAGGCCCGCCGGCCCGACTTCGCCGACTACGCCCGGCGGATCGTGGACAACGCGCAGGCGCTCGCCGAGGGCCTGCTGCGCCGGGGCGCGAAGCTGGTCACCGGTGGCACCGACAACCACCTGGTGCTGATCGACGTGTCCGGTTACGGGCTCACCGGCCGGCAGGCCGAGCAGGCCCTGCTCGACTCGGGCATCGTCACCAACCGCAACTCGGTCCCGCAGGACCCGAACGGAGCCTGGTACACGTCCGGCATCCGGATCGGCACCCCGGCGCTGACCACCCGGGGCCTCGGCACCGCCGAGATGGACCAGACCGCCGAGTTGATCCACACCGTGCTGACCCAGACCACCGCCGGCGCCAACGCCGACGGCACCCCGTCGAAGGCGAAGTACACCCTGGACCCGGGCCTGGCCGACAAGGTCGCCCGTCAGGCCACCGACCTGCTGGCCACCCACCCGCTCTACCCCGGCATCGACCTGGCCTGAGCGGCGGCGGGCCGACACCCTCAGACGATGGGGCGCTTCAGGTGGTAGCGGTGGACTTCGGTGCTGCCCTGGACGTTGTTGACGTCCTCGGCGGCGGAGACCAGCTCCCACCCCTCCCGGCCGGCGCGGTTGAGGTGCGCGATGGCCGTGTCGCCGTACGCGGTGATGTCCTTGCGTGAGCCGTCCGGCGCGTACCAGACGAACGAGACGTGAAAATTGCGGCCCTGTCCCTGATAGCGACGGACGAGCAGGGCGTACTCCCAGGCAACCATGGGCCTTATTATGTCCGTCCAACCAGGACGGCGGCACACGGGTCGTCGCGCATTGCCATCAGGTGAACGCGGTGCGTCAACCCGCCCGCCGGGCCCGCTCGTCGGTGATCAGTGCCGCCAGCCGGTCCAACCCGACGTCGATCTGCTCCGGCGTGACCGCGCTGACCGACAACCGCAACGCGTGGACCGGCGCGGTGTCGTCGTAGAAGTGCGCCATCGGCGTCCACAGCACCCCGTGGTCGCGCGCCGAGCGGTCCAGCAACGCGTCGTCGACCGGGAACGGCACTGTCACCACCACGAAGAACCCGCCGGCCGGCACTGTCCACCGCACCGCCGCCGCGCCGTCCGCCCCGGGCGGGAACCGCCGGGCCAGGCCGGCCACCAGGTGGCGCAGGTTCCTGGTGTACGCGGACCGCTCCCGGGTGTTCGCGGCCACCAGACTGCAACCGTGCTCCAGCAGCCGGCCACCGATCACCGCCTGCGCGATCGGCGACGTGTTCACAGTGACCATGCTCTTGATCATGGCGAGTTGATCGGCGAACGGACCGACCCGCCCGTCCGGGCCGGCCACCCGCTGGTCGGCGACCACGTACCCGACCCGCGCCCCGGGGAGCACGGTCTTGGCGAACGAGCCGAGGTAGACGACCCGCCGCGCGGTGTCCAACGCCTTGAGGGTGGGCGGGCGCGGTCCGTCGTCGACGGGGAACAGGCCGTCGGGGTTGTCCTCCCGCAGCAGCAGATCCTCCTGCCCGGCCAGGTCCAGCAACCGCCGCCGGTGGGCGGTGTCGATGCTGACCCCGGACGGGTTGGCGAAGTCCGGCATCAGGTAACAGGCGCGTGGCCGCAGCCCCGCCGCCCGGGCCCGGCGCACCTGGGCGGCCAGGTCGGCCAGGTCGATCCCGGACGGCCCACCGGCCACCGGCCAGACCGGCAGGTCCACCAGCCGGGCCGCGCCGGTCAGCCCGACGTAGGTCGGTGCGACCGCCAGCAGCACGTCCGTCGGCCCGGCCCGCAACGCCCGCAGCACCAGGAACATGGCCTCCTGGCAGCCGACGGTCACCACGATGTCCTCGCCGTCGACGGTGATCCCCTCGTCGACGGCGAGGTTACGGGCGATCAGGTGGTGCACGATGCCCTTGGTCCGGCCGTACTGCAGCAGCAGCCGCCGGGCCTGCTCGGGTCGGTGCCCCAGGTCGTCGACGAGGTGCCGGTGGAAGGTGTCCAGGTGCCGGTGCACCGCCGCGAGGTCGAAGAACTCCTCGTACGGCCGGCCGGCCGCGAGGGACACCGCCGCCGGGTACCGCTCGGACACCTCGTTGATGAAGTTCATCGACGTCAACGCCGGATCGCCCAGCGCGGGGTGCAGGTCGGCGACGGCCAGGTCGACAGGTTCGGTGGCGGTCACCGCTCAACCCACCCGGAGGGTACGCAGCTCGCCGGCCGCCACCGGGTCGGCGCAGCCGGCCAGGGTCAGCGCGTCGGTCAGC
>NZ_JAGPXZ010000568.1:0-4123 GCF_018070305.1 Micromonospora sp. M51
ACGCCCTGCGCCACCAGGGCCTGCAACAGCGGGTGGTAACCGGGACGCTCCTGCGCCTCCGGGCCACCGTGCAGGCTGATCGCGGTGGGCCAGGGACCTGGCCCGGCCGGGCGGTAGAGCCAGCCGGAGAGCGGCAACCCGTCGCGGGCCCGCAGGTCGACAAGGTACGGCGCGACACCGGCGTCGTCCGTACGCGCGGCGGTGTCCGACCGCAGCGGGCGCGACGCCCCGGTCGACGGGTCGACCAGCCACACCTCGCGGGGCCGCACCGGCCCCTGCGCGGTGAGGCAGAGCAGGCCGCCGTCGGCGGCGAAGACGGCGTCGCCGAGCACCTCGCCGGGGGCGGCGACGGCCCGCTGCACCCCGCTGGTGAAGTCGAGCAGGCTCAGCTCGCTGCGCCCGCCGTAGGTGTTCCACAACAGCGCGCCGCGCTGCCCGTCCGCGCTCGGCGTGACGTGTTCCAGCTCGGCGTCCGGCCGACCGGCGAGCCGGGTCGGCGGTTGCTCCGGTCGGGTCAGGTCGACCCGCACCAGCGCGGCCAGTTCCGAGTACGCGTCGGTGCGGGCCAGCACGCTCGTGCCGTCCGGGCCGAACCACCCCTGGTCGGTGCTGCCCCGTCCGCTGTCGGGCAGCAGCCGCCGGCGAACCCCGGTGGCCACGTCGAGCAGCTCCAGCCAGCGGGCGTTGCGCGGGCCGCGACGCAGCAGGGCCGCCCCGCCGTCCGCCGTGACGTCCAGGAGGGTGAGCAGCTCACCCTCGGCGAGCACCCGCCGGTGTCCGGTGGCCGCGTCGACCAGCAGGGCCCGCCCGTGCGCGTCGGTCTCGGTTACCGCCATCAGCGCGCCGCAGGCCAGCCACTGCCCGTCCGGGGACCAGCTCAGCGCGAGCACCGGCTCGTCGCCGACGGGCAGCGCGACGGGCGTGCCCGCGTCCACCTCGCAGACCCAGACGCCGGGCGTACCCGCCCGGTCGGAGAGGAACGCCACCCGGCGACCGTCCGGCGACGGCGCGGGGGCGAAGTCCGCACCCACCGGCGGCGACACCGGACGGGGGATCGCGGGTCGGGCCCGCCGGGCGGTGCGTGGCGCCTCGGTCCGTACGCTCATCTAAACCCCGATCCGCTGCAACCAGAGCTCCAGCAGCCCGAGCTGCCAGAGCGCGTTGGAGCCCAGCGTGGTCCGCCGGGCGTTCGGCGCGTCCAGCAACTCCTCCAGGTAGTCCTTGCGGAACAGGCCCCGCTCGCGCGCCGGTCGGGCGGTCAGCGCGTCCCGCACGTCGTCGAGCAGCGGGCCGGCGAGGTGCCGGATGGCGGGCACCGGGAAGTAACCCTTGGGCCGGTCGATCACCTCGTCCGGGACGATGCCCCGGCTCGCCGCCTTCAGCACACCCTTGCCGCCCTGCGCGAGCTTCATCGCCGGTGGGCAGGCGGCGGCCAGCTCGACCACCTCGTGGTCGAGGAACGGCACCCGGGCCTCCAACCCCCACGCCATCGTCATGTTGTCGACCCGTTTCACCGGGTCGTCGACCAGCATCACCAGGCTGTCCAACCGCAGCGCCGCGTCCAGCGCGGTGTCCGCGCCGGGCGCGCCGAAGTGCGCGGCGACGAACTCCAGGCTGGCGTCGTGGTCGAGCATCCACTCGGGCGCCAGGTGCCCGCCGAGCGCGTCGTGGCGACGATCGAAGAACACCCGGGCGTACGCCTCGACGGCGTCCGCACGGGCCACGTTGGCCATCGGCGGGTACCAGTCGTAGCCGGCCAGGATCTCGTCCGCGCCCTGCCCGGACTGCACCACGGTGATCCGCTGCGAGACCTCCTCGGAGAGCAGGTGGAACGCCACGCAGTCGTGGCTGACCATCGGCTCGCTCATCGCCGCGATGGCCTGGTGCACGGCGGGGACGAAGCGCTGCGCGCCGATGCGGATCTGCTGGTGGTCGGTGTCGAAGTGGCGGGCCACCAGGTCGGAGTAGTGGAACTCGTCGCCGCTCTCCCCCGCCGCCGCCTCGAAGCCGATGCTGAAGGTGGCCAGGCCGCTCTGGCCCTGCTCGGCCAGCAGGGCGACGATCAGGCTGGAGTCGAGACCGCCGGAGAGCAGCACGCCGACCGGCACGTCGGCGACCATCCGCCGACGTACGGCGGTGCGCAGCGCGGCCATGAGCCGCTCCTGCCACTCGTCGGCGGACATGGCGGGGGCGGCGGCCCGGTTGAACTCCGGCCGCCAGTAGGTGGTGTCGGTGCTCCGACCGTCCGCGGTGATCACCCGCACGGTGGCCGGCGGCAGCTTGCGGACCCCGGTGAGGATCGTGCGGGGCGGCGGCACCACCGAGTGGAAGCTCATGTAGTGGTGCAGCGCCACCGGGTCGAGGTCGGTGTCGACGTCACCGGCGGCGAGCAACGCCGGCAGCGTCGAGGCGAAGCGCACCCGGCCCGGCCCCTCGGCCAGGTAGAGCGGCTTGATGCCGAGCCGGTCCCGGGCCAGCACCACCGTGTGCGTGGCCAGCTCGACCAGGGCGAACGCGAACATCCCGTAGAACCGTTCGACGCAGGCGGTCCCCCACCTGTGGTACGCCTTGAGGATCACCTCGGTGTCCGAGGTGGACCGGAAGGCGTAACCGGCGGCGGTCAGCTCGTCGCGCAACTCCCGGTAGTTGTAGATGCAGCCGTTGAAGACGGTCGCCAGACCCAGCTCCGGGTCGACCATCGGCTGCGCCCCCGCGTCGGACAGGTCGATGATGCGCAGCCGGCGATGCACCAGGGCCACCGGTCCGTGCTGCCACCGCCCCTCGCCGTCCGGTCCCCGGGAGGCCAGCGCGGGGAGCATCCGCTCGACGGCCGCCAGGTCCGGTGGTGACCCGTCGAGGCGGAGTTCGCCGCCGATACCGCACATTCGCACGCACCTCTCATCGGCTGGGTCCGCTGGGCCGCTGACCGGTCCAGGCTTGGCGGGCCGGGTTGCGTCCCGATGACGGGTCAGTCAAGCGTGGTGTACACCGGCGGTTCGTCGGCTCCACCGAGCAGCCAGGTGTCCTTCGACCCGCCACCCCGCGACGAGTTGACGATCATGCTGCCGGCCGGCGCCACCCGGGTCAGCGCCACCGGCGCCACCTCGGCGGTGTCACCGAGGAACACGAACGCCCGCAGGTCGACGTGGCGGGGAGCCAGCGCCGCGCCGTCGAAGACCGGGTGGGTGGTCAGCGCGACCACCTCCTGGGCGATCCACCGGTGCGGGGCCGCGAGGATCTGCTCCCGGACCGCGTCCAACTCCTCCGCCTCGGCCCGGGGGCCGATCACCACCCGGTCACCGCCGTACCCGTCGACCGGCTTGAGCACCAGCTGGTCGAGTCGGCCCAGCACCTCGGCCCGCTGCTCGGGCAGTCCGCACAGGTACGTGGGCACGTCTCCCAGCAGCGGCTTCTCGCCCAGGTAGTACTCGATCAGCCGGGGAACGTAGGCGTACAACGCCTTGTCGTCGGCGACGCCGTTGCCCAGCGCGTTGGCCAGCGTGAGCCGCCCGGCGTGCACCGCGGCGAGCAGCGGCCACCCCAACGGCACCCCGTCCGCGCCCGGCGCGTGCAGCAGCGCCTCCTCGTCCATCCGCAGGTAGATCACGTCGACCTCGCGGCGGCAGCCCTCGCGGACCAGCCGGACCCGGCCCTCCTCCACCAGCAGGTCGCTGGTCTCGGTCAGCGGAACCCCCATCTCGTCGGCGAGCAGCCGGTGCTCGAACCAGGCCGGATCACCCGGGCCGCTGCTGAGCACCACCACGGCGGGGTCGTCGGCCGCGGCCGGCGCGGCGGCGACCAACGCCCGGTACAGCATCGCCGGCGTCTCGTCGGCGGGCAGCAGGTCCTCCGGCACCGGCAACTCCGGCAGCACCGCCCGGGTCAACCGACGGTTCTGCACCGCGTAGCCGAGCCCGGAGGGCACCCGCAGGTTGTCCTCCAGCACGTACCAGCCGCCGTCCGGGTCGCGGACCAGGTCGGTGCCGGACACCTGGGCGCGGGTGCCCCGCCGGCCCATCAGCGCCCCGGTCGGGCGCAGCCCGGGTGACGACTCCACCACCCACGCCGGCACCACGCCGTCGGCCACCACGGCCCGGTCGGCGTAGACGTCGCGCAGGAACGC
>NZ_JAGPXZ010000569.1:0-4116 GCF_018070305.1 Micromonospora sp. M51
GAATCACCGGCACCCCGCTCGACTCCCGGGAGGTTTACGACCGGGACTTGTCCTGCTTCCAGGACAGCGGACCCGGCAGGTCGACGCGGTGCGCACGCGCCTTGGAGTTCCAGGACCAGCGACCGATCTTGATGCTCCACGAGGAGAAGCCGTTCTCGGTGAAGTTCAGGATGATCGGACCGTACTTCTTGCGCTTGCGAAACATGAGGCCCATCGGAGGTCTCCCCTCGTCACCGTTCCCTGCCGTGTCGAGATCGAACATGCCCGAACCGACAACTTTTGAAACCCTCTCGGTGTCCGTCCTGGACGGTGCCCGTCCGACACCGGTATCCCTATCAAACAGATAGGTGTTGCGGAACGGTAAACGCTGCCAGAAGGGCTCCGTAACATCGGCGGCGATAGAAGTCTCATCTTCTGGAAGGCCGTTGACCGCTCGATCCGACGCCCGGCAGCATGGGGTCATGTCGCAGCGGGATGAGCTTCTCCTCACCGCTCGTGTGCACATCGACCTGGTCCGGCACGCGAGCGCGCTCTGTTGAGCTGACCGGTTCAGCCGGCTCGGCTCCAGCGCCGCACTCCCACCGCCCGCCCGCTCAACGCGGAGCAGCGTGCGTGCCCGTACGCCCCCATCCGGGCGTCCCCACTCCCATCGTGGACAGATCAGGAGACTCCTCATGTCCCCACCCCGTCATGCCGTTCGGCGTACCCTCGCCACCGCTGCCGCGCTGGTCGTGCTCGCCGCCACCGCCGGATGCGGCGGTGCCGCCACCGCCAGCGGCGACCAGGTCAGCGAGCTGCGCTACCAGGGCTCCGTCGGCCAGGTCACCCTCCCCGAACTCGCCGCCGACCTCGGCTACCTCGGCGACGTCACACTCACCTGGATCGGTAACGTCACCGGTGGTCCGCAGGACATCCAGGCCACCGCCACCGGGCAGAGCGACTTCGGCGGCGCGTTCAACGGCGCCATCGTCAAGCTCGCCGCCGCCAACGCCCCGATCACCGCGGTGGTCAGCTACTACGGTTCGGACGCGCAGACCTTCCAGGGCTACTACGTGCTCGACGACAGCCCGATCCGCGGGCCCCGCGACCTGATCGGCAAGAAGGTCGGCATGAACACCCTCGGCGCGCACGCCGAGGCCGTGCTCAAGACCTGGCTCGCTCGCGGCGGTCTCACCCCCGCCGAGATCAGGCAGGTCGAGCTGGTCGCGCTGCCACCGGTCAACACCGAGCAGTCGCTGCGACAGCAACAGATCGACGTCGCGGTGCTCGGTGGGGTGATCCGGGACAAGGCGGTCGCCAGTGGCGGCATCCGCACCATCGTCACCGACTACGAACTGCTCGGCGCGTTCAGCGGCGGCACCTACGTCTTCCGCGACGACTTCATCAAGCGCAACCCGGAGACCGTCAGGGCGTTCGTCACCGGGGTCGGCAAGGCCATCGAGTGGGCGCGCACCCAACCCCGGGAGACCGTTGTCGCCCGGATGCGGGACATCATCGGCAAGCGGGGTCGCAACGAGGACCCGTCGCTGGTCGCGTACTGGAAGAGCAGCGGCGTCGCCGGCCGGGGCGGGGTGATCGACGAGCAGGAGTTCGCCACCTGGATCGACTGGCTCGCCGCCGAGGGCGAGCTCAGGGGCGACCGTCCGAAGCCCGCCGACCTCTACACCAACCGGTTCAACCCCTTCGTGGACGGTGGCAGCGCGTGAACACCGACAAGATCCTCTTTGACCGGGTGAGCAAGACCTTCGGCGTCCGCGGCGGCCGGCGTGGCGCGGCCGGCGCGGTCACCGCACTCGACGAGGTCACCCTCGGGGTACGCCCGGGCGAGTTCCTGGTCGTCGTCGGCCCCAGCGGCTGCGGCAAGTCCACCCTGCTCGACCTGCTCGGCGGGCTCACCGAACCGACCGGTGGGCGGGTGCTCGTCGACGGCCGGCCGGTCACCGGCCCCGGCCTGGACCGGGGCATCGTCTTCCAGCAGTACGCGCTGCTGCCCTGGCGCACCGCCGCCGGCAACGTCGCGTTCGGTCTCGAAGCCAAGGGGGTGCCCCGGGGCGAACGGGCCGCCCTGATCGAGCACCACCTCGACCTGGTGGGCCTGCGCGGGTTCGCCGACCGCTACCCGCACGAGCTGTCCGGCGGGATGAAGCAGCGGGTGGCCATCGCCCGCAGCCTCGCGTACGACCCGGACGTGCTGCTGATGGACGAGCCGTTCGCCGCCCTGGACGCGCAGACCCGCGACTCGTTGCAGGACGAGCTGGTGCGGATCTGGGCCCGCACCGGCAAGACCGTCGTGTTCATCACCCACGGCATCGACGAGGCCGTCTACCTGGGACAGCGGGTGGCGGTGCTGACGTCCCGGCCCGGTCGGCTCAAACAGGTCATCGACATCGACCTCGGCGACCGGGACGCGGCCGAGGACGTCCGCTCCACCGACGCGTTCCGCCACCACCGGCACCAGATCTGGACCCTGCTGCGCGACGAGGTGCGCGCCGCCCAGGCCGCCGAAGGCGCCACCGGCAGCCGCACCGCCCACCCCGGAGCAGGTGGTGGTCGTACTTCCGTCGTCGCCGGAGCCGACGCGCGGCGCGCGGCGCCGGCGGCGGCCCACACCGAGGAGGCCCGCGTTGGTTGACATCGCCGAACGTCCCACCCGGCTGGCGGCCCCGACGACCGCGCCCGACGCGGTGGCCGCCCCCGGATCCGGTGCCCGCGGCCCCGCCGGCCGGCTGCTCGGCCTCGGCGGCAGGGTGCTGCACCGCGGTGTCGCGATCGTCGCGCTGGCCGCGATCTGGGAGAGCGCGCCGCGGCTCGGGCTGGTGGACCGGGTCTTCCTGCCCCCGCTGTCGGAGGTGCTGGTGGCCTGGTGGGAGTTGCTGCGCAGCGGGCAGCTCGCCGAGCACGTGGGCGCGAGCCTGACCCGGTCGCTGGCCGGGCTCGGCCTGGCGGTGCTCACCGCCATCCCGCTCGGGTTGCTGATCGGCTGGTACCGGCCGCTCGCCGAGCTGCTCAGCCCGCTGCTGGAGGTGTTCCGCAACACCGCGGCGCTGGCCCTGCTGCCGGTGTTCGTGCTCATCCTCGGCCTGGGGGAGACCTCCAAGATCGCCCTGGTGCTGTACGCGTGCTCCTGGCCGATCCTGCTCAACACCATCGCCGGGGTGAAGGGCGTCGACCCGCTGCTGATCCGGTCGGCCCGCTCGATGGGGCTCAACCACCTGCGGCTGTTCCAGAAGGTGATCCTGCCGGCCGCGGTGCCGACCATCTTCACCGGCGTCCGGCTGGCCGGGGCGTACTCGATCCTGGTGCTGGTCGCGGCCGAGATGGTCGGCGCGAAGGCGGGGCTCGGCTACCTCATCAACTACGCGCAGTACAACTTCGCGATCGCCGACATGTACTCGGGGATCATCACGATCTCCGCCATCGGTCTGGTCGTCAACCAACTCCTCGTCGCCCTCGAACGTCGCTTCTCCACCTGGCGCGTCGACGTCACTGCCGGATAGGACGGACACCAATGACCCGCACCCTGCACCTCAACGCGTTCCTGATGGGCGTCGGCCACCACGAGGCGGCCTGGCGGCACCCCCGCACCGACCCGCGTCGGGTCACCGACGTGCGGCACTTCCAGGAGCTGGCCCGGATCGCCGAACGCGGCACCCTCGACTCACTCTTCCTCGCCGACGGTCTCTCGGTCGGGCCGAACCCCCGCCACAACATCCAGGCCGTCTTCGAACCGCTGACCCTGCTCGCGTCGCTCGCCGCGGTGACCGAACACATCGGCCTCATCGCCACGGTCTCCACCACCTACAACGAGCCGTTCCACACCGCCCGCAAGTTCGCCTCGCTGGATCACCTCAGCGGCGGCCGGGCCGGCTGGAACATCGTCACCTCCGCCCAGGAGCGGGAGGCGGTCAACTTCAACCGGGACAGCCACCCCGCGCACGCCGACCGGTACCGGCGGGCCGCCGAGTTCGTCGACGTGGCGATCAAGCTCTGGGACAGCTGGGAGGACGACGCGCTGGTCTTCGACACCACGGCCGGGGTGTTCGCCGACACCGACCGGGTGCACGAGGTGGCGCACCGGGGGCCGGAGTTCCAGGTCCGTGGCCCGCTCAACATTCC
>NZ_JAGPXZ010000057.1:0-14926 GCF_018070305.1 Micromonospora sp. M51
GTGGTACTCGGACTGCAGTTCGTCGCCGCTGCTGGGGGTGAAGCCGAGCTTGAAGTGCGGCAGCCGCTCCTGCCACGGGCCCGCCTCGCCGAGCTGCGGGGTGCAGTTCTCCGGCGGCATCCCGAGCACCGGGTGCCGGGGCTGGTCGGCCGCTGTGGTGCCGAGCCAGTCCGCCGGGGGTGGCGGCTGGTCCGCCAACTGTTTGCGCCACACCTCGCGCAGTCGGGGCGTACGGAAGTCGGTGAAGACACTCACGCTGTACGCCGAGCCGAGCGCCTCGTCGAGCGCCGCCCGGTCGAGGTCGAGGCGTACGTACTGGCGCAGCGCGAAGGTTGGCACCACGTCCAGCGTGACCCGGGTGACCAGGCCAAGCGCGCCGAGCCCGACCACCATGCCGGCGAACCTGTCGGTCTCGCGGTCGACCCGCAGCAGGTCGCCGTCGGCGGTGACCAGCTCCAGACCGGCGACGGCGCTGGCCAGGTTGCCATGGCTCTGACCGGACCCGTGGGTGGCGGTGGCCACCGCGCCGGCCACCGAGATGTGCGGCAGCGAGGCGAGGTTCGCCAGCGCGTACCCCTGGGTGTGCAGCTGCCGGGCGAGGTCGCCGTAGCGCATCGCGGCGCTCACGGTGACCTGCCCGCGCTCGTGGTCCACCTCGACGACCGGGGGCAGCCCGGCGAGGCTGACGAGGTCGCCGTCGGTGTCGCCGAGGCTGTTGAAGGAGTGCCCGCTGCCCACCGCCCGGATCCGGCTGCTGCCGGCGACGAGCCGGCGCAGGTCGTCGACGGAGGTGGGCCGGTGGAACGCCTTCGCGGCGTACCGTACGTTGCCGGCCCAGTTGCGGCGCGGAACGTCGGTGCTCGACGCGGCGTGCGGTCCCTGCGCGGTCATGTGGCGGTCTCCCGATCGGTGCTCTGCTGGTCGGCCAACGCGGCGACGAGGGCGTCCAGAACGGTATCCGTCTGGAACGTGTGGTAGCCACGCTGGGCGATCGGCAGGCCGGCCGCGCTGGCGCGTTCGATCTCGCCCCGCGCCGCCTGCCGGGTCGCCGCGTCCCCGGACATCAGGGCGTCCTGGCCGCGTCGGATCAACCGGTCGACCCGGTCCATGTGGTACCCGCGCAGGCCGACCGGGAGATCCGGGGTGTCGAAGGCGGCGCGTCGCAGCGCGAGCAGGTCGACGAAACGACCTCCGGCATAGCGGGTGAGCGCGGCGGACACCTGGTCGGGCTGCTCCCGGACCTGATCGAGAACGAGCAGTTCGATGGCGGGTCGGCCGTCGATCGGGTGACGGGCGGTCACCGGCTCAAGCGGCACTCCCGGCGCGGGAACCAGCAGCAGTCGCGGCGGTTCGGGACGACCGTCGCGTCGGGGCGGCTCGTCGAGGACCAGCGCGCCGACGTCGGCCCACCGGATGTCCCGGCGCAGGCCGGGCCGTCGGATGGTGAGCCCGTCCGCGTGGATCCCGAAACGGAACGGGCGCAACGCGCTGACCAGCGCCACCGCGCCGAGCGCGATCGCCCCCACCGCGATGATCGTCCGTAGCAGGGCGCCGTCGCTGGGATAGACCAACAAGAGCACCCCGCCGAGTACGCAGACCAGGGCGAGCACCCGGGCGCCCCGACTCCGGCGCAGTTCCACGCTCGGACCCCCGTTCATGACCGTGGCGTCGGTCCCCGCATCTTCCGCCAAACCGGGCACCGGGGACACCGGACGATCGGGCACGGTTGTTCTCGTCATCGTCGGGGAACCCTACGCTCATGAGCAGCTACCGTGATCCGGCCCCACGGGGCGACGTCTTCCCGTCCGAGGAGGAGCTGGACCCCACCGGCACCGGGGTCGAGCAGGCCAGCGCACCGCCGTCCGGCGGGTTGCCGAGTCACCCGTCGCCCACACCCGGCCCCCGGCCCACTCCGGCGCCCGCGCCCGCCCCGACACCGGTGCCGACGCCCGGTCCGCCACCGCGCGCCCCCGGCGCCCAGACGATCGTGACCCGTCACCTGGACGGCTCGGTGGAGGTGGTCACCGACCTCGACGGTGACGGCGTGGCCGACGTCGTCCAGATCGACGTGGACGGTGACGGTGTCCCGGACATCACCTACGTCGACAGTGATCGTGACGGGCGGCTGGACACCGTGCTGGGCGACCCGGACGCGGTCGGGAGCGGCGCCCACCGGGCCTGACCGGCAGCGTCGCTCCCCACCATCCGCCCGGCTCAGAGCTTCGCCATCACCTCGCTGGCGACCAGCTCCAGGTGCTCCAGGTCGCTGAGGTCCAACACCTGGAGGTAGAGCCGCTCACTGCCGATCTCCGCGTACCGGCCGATGGTGTCGAGCACCTCGGCGGGAGTCCCGGCCAGACCGTTGGCCCGCAGCTCGTCCGGTTCGCGGCCGATGGCCGCGGCGCGGCGGGCCACCTCGGCGTCGTCGCGCCCACAGCAGAGCACCAGCGCGTTGGACCAGACCATGTCGGCCGGGTCCCGGCCGATCTCGGCGCAGGCCGCGCGGACCCGGTCGAACTGCGCCGCCGTGTCCGGCACCGAGGCGAACGGCAGGTTGAACTCGTCGGCGTAGCGGGCGGCCAGCCGAGGCGTGCGCTTCGGACCCGTCCCGCCGAGCAGGATCGGTGGGCGCGGCTGCTGCACCGGCTTGGGCAGGGCGGGCGAGTCGCGGACCGGGTAGTACCGGCCGTCATGGTCGAACCGCTCCCCCGCCGGGGTGGACCACAGCCCGGTGATGACGGCGAGCTGCTCCTCCAGCCGGTCGAACCGCTCGGCGAGCGGCGGGAACGGCATGCCGTACGCGCTGTGTTCCTCGGCGTACCAGCCGGTGCCGATGCCCAGCTCCACCCGGCCGCCGCTCATCTGGTCGACCTGCGCCACGGTGATCGCCAGCGGGCCGGGCAGCCGGAAGGTGGCAGCGGTCATCAACGTGCCGAGCCGGATGCGGCTGGTCTCCCGGGCCAGGCCGGCGAGAGTGGTCCACGCGTCGGTGGGGCCGGGTTCGCCGCTCACGTCACCCATCATCAGGTAGTGGTCGGAGCGGAAGAACGCGCCGTAGCCAGCGTCCTCGGCGCACCGGGCGACGGCGAGCAACTGGTCGTAGGTGGCGCCCTGCTGGGGCTCGGTGAAGATCCGAAGTTCCATGATCCGAGCATAGGGTTCCCCGGTCGGCCCGGCCGGCGCTATGCCGACCGGACCTCCGGCGTCAGCTCAGACGTACGGCCGTTTGGCGTACGCCTCGCGGAGCGCCGCCAACCCGGGCGCCTTCGGCGTCAGGGTGCCCCAACCGGAGTTGAAGTAGTTGGTCCGCACGATCCGTGGTCCATCCTCGGCGTTGAGCTGGGCGATCGCCGCCGGCACGGTGGCGATCCAGGCGGCCTGGTTCGGGATCTCGGCCACCCGCACCCCCCACTCGGCGATGATCACCGGTCGGGACAGCGCCACCGGGCCGAGATCGGCCACCGCCCAGTCCTTGGTGCGACGAAACCGGGCCAGCGCGGTGTGGCTGGCGTTCGTGGCGTACGCGTTCCACTGGAGATAGTCGAGGCGGGACATCAGCGACTCCGGGTGGGTGCGCTGGAAGCAGGCCCTGTCGAAACCGCCGAGCCCCACCGAGAAGGTCGTGCCGGCCGGCAGCGTCCGCGCCTTGAACCACGTGAGGATGTAGTTCATCGCCTGCACCGCCCGCGCGTCCGACTCGGCCCAGCTGTACGCCTTGCCGTCCTCGGTGGTGCCGAACTCGTGGTCGGTGTCCAGTTCCGAGGCGAACTGGATGTTCACCCCGAAGCCGAGCGTGCGGTACTGCGACAGCGCGCGGGCCAGCAACCCGTCGCACTGCCCCTTGATCACCTGCCCGTACCCGTACGCCCTCGGCCAGGTCGTGCCGGGTCGCTGCTGGATGGTCATCGTCGGTGCCGGCACGGTGTAGCTGGTGCCGTCCACCGAGAAGCTCTGCGTTCCGTAGTTCGAGGCGCCGTAGTGTTTCAACTCCAGGACCATGTTCATCTGCACACCGGCCTTGCCCAGGTTGACCAGCCAGGGCCGGTTGTAGCCGGGGAAGATGTAGCCGTCCGCGAAGCTGCGGTACTGGGTGAGTGACCGGAAGTTGCCGCCGGCCATGTCGGCGGTCGGGTCGGCGCCCCCGGAGAGGTAGTAGCCGCCGAGCACCGGTTGTCCCAGGCTGTAGTCGGCGGCGGCCGTCGCGGTGTTGCCGGCGGCGTCACGGACCTGGACGGTGACCCGGGGCATCACGCCACCGACCGATACACGGCCACGGAGCCGTTGTCAGAAACCCGGGTCCAGGTACGCCCGGAGTTATCGGAGACGGTCACAGTGAGTGGGTCGATGACCGCCGTGACCTTGACCGGCGCGCTGCTGTTGCCCTGCGCGTCGGTGACCACGATGGTGACGGTCAGCGGTTTGGTGTCGGCGTCCGAGTAGGTAACGGTCAGCAGCATCTGGTCACCCGGCGCGAAGACGGATGCGTTCAAGGCTGCGGTCGCGGTGGGAGCGGCCATGTCGGGCCCTTTCTGGCTCGGTCGCCAGGGCTCGGCGCGCGGTCGAGCGACGCCGGACCCCGGCGGGGTCCACGGTGCGAAAGGCCGGCGGGGCTCGGGGGCGGCGGCACGGCCGGCGGACGGCGTTGCCTGACAGCCGACGGTGCTGACGTCCTTGTCCCGGTGGGCGGAGGCACCGCTGCGGGCGCCCGCAGGGTGTCGGTGGCAGCCTCGGCCTGTCGTACGCGCGATCGGAGCGGCAGCTGTGCCGTGACCGTCGCGGCTTCGAGGCCGGGCTGGGTGAGGGCGGCACCGGTACGGACGATCTTGTCCGAACCGGGCCGGAGGATCGGGATGTGGCCCGCCACCCGTCTACCTCCACCTGCCCCAAGAGTGCTCTACCAGGGGCTTTGCCGTCTTGTCCGAATTGCGACAAGGCTCCGGTGGGGCTCGGCGCGACGGTTACTCGGGCGGCGTGCCGCGTACGGCCCTTCAGTCACGTTTCGAAATGCCAGATATCGTCTACTTCGTCCTTGTGCATGAAAGAGTGAGCACCATGACGACGAATCATCCGGCATCTGCGGCGACAGACCCGGGGTACGCCGCCGCGCTGGACACGGCTGAGCGTCTGCTGGGCTTCCGCTTGGAGCGCTTTCTTGGCGCCACCCCTGGTGAGCCAGCCAACGGCGCAGACTTCAAACGGATCGCGACGATGCACGCCTTCGGCGACGTCTGGCCGCGCACCGAGCACCTGGATACACGGACGCGGGCACTGGTGTCCGTCACCATCGCGGCGACGCTCGGTGTCCTGGAGCCCCTCCGTGGTCAGCTGCGCATCGCGCTCAACGCCGGCGCCACCAAGGAAGAGATCGCCGAAGTCTTTCTTCAGGTCGCGGCCTACGCTGGCGTAGCACGCGCGTTCGACGGCTACCAGGTCGCCGCCCAGGTCTTCGCCGAGAACCCCGAGCCCTCAGGCCCTGGTAAGTAAGGTCCCCCGCAGGACCTGATCACCCACCGCCAGGACCGTTACGCGGAAAGGCTCATTGGGCGGCTGAACGACGAGGTGAGCGAGCCCACGCCGTGCGGGGACGGACCCCAGCGACCCATCCGTGCAGACGCTCAGTGCCTGCCCGTCAGCTTCGCCCGACGCCGCGCAACAGCGCGTCGACGACCAGGTCGGCGGCGGGTGCGGCGGCCAGGTCGGGAAAGTTTTCCGCGGTGGCGTTCACAAGTTGGTCCAGCAGCGTCCTGACCCAGCCCGGTGGCAGGTCGGCGCGGAGTAGCCCCTCGTCGGTGGCGCGCTGGATGAACCGGTCGAGCCGCTCGCCGAGTTGCTTGCTCCGGGCCGCGGCCTCGACGTCCATGTTCATCATTGGCTTGAGGACCTGGATCGACCACCGCCGGATGACCGGGATGATGCCCTCCACATAGCGGTGCAGGGCCACCGCGACCGGTGCCTCCGTCAGCCGGGCGTCGTCGAGCGCGCGCTCGGAGGCGTCGAGCTTGGCCTGGTAGACCCCGGCGAGCAGGGCCTCCCGGGTGGCGAATCGGCGGTAGACGGTGCGCCGGTCGACGCCGGCCGTGGCAGCGATCGTGGCGATGCTCGTGGCCGGATCCTGCGCGAGCAGCCGAGCACCCACGTGGAGGACCGTGTCGAGGTTACGGGCTGCGTCGGCTCTCATAGTGCCGTCAATTCTACCCCTGTGTGGCAGGTCACGCAGCTAGTTGCACACGTCGGTGGCGAAACCAGAGATAAGCGCTACGGTTTTGTGGCAGCTAGACGTACGAGGCGCCACATTGTTGTGCCCCTGATGATCGCGGCGCGGAACGCGTACGCGGCGGGGGGCCGCAGTCCGGACGCCGATTACGAATCGGCCCAAAACCTGCAATAAGGGAGTAGTCACTGTGATCGTTCACGACAAGCTCTACGTTGGTGGCCAGTGGGTAGCGCCCGCCGAGGGCGGCCTGCTCGACGTCCACTCGCCACACGACAAGTCGCTGGTGGGGCGGGCCGCCGAGGCCTCACCGGCCGACGTCGAGCGGGCGGTCGCCGCCGCGCGGAAGGCCTTCGACGACGGGCCGTGGCCCCGGATGACGCCGCGGGAACGCCAGGCGACCATCGCCCGATTCAACGAACTACACGCGGCGCGGGCCGACGAACTGGCCGCATTGATCACTTCGGAGAACGGCTCCGCGTCGTGGTTCACCCGGTGGACGCTGCACGCACTGGCGGAGCAGACCGGCGCCTACCTGAGGGCCGCCGAGGCCTTCGGGTGGGAGGAACGGGCAACCGAATCCGGCCCGCTGATCCGACGCGAGCCGGTCGGTGTGGTCGCCGCGGTCATCCCGTGGAACGCCCCGCACCAGTCGGCACTGGTGAAGATGATTCCGGCGCTGCTGGCGGGCTGCACGGTCATCCTGAAGGCGTCGCCCGAGACCGCGCTGGACGCGCTGGTGCTGGGCGAGATCTTCGAGCAGGCTGGGCTGCCGGAGGGCGTGGTCAGCATCCTGCCGGCGGGCCGGGAGACGAGCGCGTATCTCGTCGCGCACCCCGACGTGGACAAGGTCGCCTTCACCGGATCGACCGCCGCCGGGCGCACGATCGCGTCCGTGGCGGGCCAGCAGCTCAAGCGGGTGAGCCTGGAGCTGGGCGGCAAGTCCGCGACGGTCATCCTGCCGGACGCGGACCTCTCGGCCGTGGTCGAGGGACTCAAGTTCCTGTCGTTCGGCAACAACGGCGAATCCTGCGTCGCGCACACCCGCATCCTGGCCCCGCGCAGCCGCTACGAGGAGGTCGTCGAGGCCGTGAAGACCATGACGGAGAGCCTCGTCGTGGGAGACCCCGCCGACCCGGGTACGTGGATCGGCCCGATGGTCCGCGCCGACCAGCAGCAGCGGGTCCGGAGCTACATCGAACTCGGCATCTCCGAGGGGGCGCGTCTCGTCACCGGCGGTCCCGAGGTGCCGGAGGGGCTCGAGGGCGGTTACTACGTACGGCCGACGGTCTTCGCCGACGTCGACAACGGCATGCGCATCGCCCAGGAGGAGATCTTCGGACCGGTCCTCGTCGTCATCGCGTACGAGGACGAGGACGACGCGGTACGCATCGCCAACGACTCCCCGTACGGGCTCGGCGGTGGGGTGTGGACGGCCGACGTCGAGCGTGGCCTGGCGCTCGCCCGCCGGATCCGTACCGGCTTCTTCACCGTCAACGGCGCCGACCCGGGCTTCGACGCGCCCTTCGGCGGCTACAAGGGCAGCGGTATCGGCCGCGAGTTCGGAGCCGTCGGCCTGGCCCAGTACGTGGAGCACAAGACCATCGCGGTCTGAGCAGGACCGCTGTCTGCTCCCGACCACCGAGAACTGGAGTCTTTTCGTGGCTCGGACCACCACCCGTACCCCCTACCGGATCACATTCGCCGTCCTCGCGGCCGGCGCCGGTTTCTTCGCGATGCTGCAGTCGCTCGTCAGCCCGGTGCTGTCGACGATCCAGCACGACCTGCACACCTCGCAGAACACCGTGACCTGGGTGCTGACGGCGTACCTGCTCTCCGCGTCGGTCTTCACGCCGATCCTCGGACGGATCGGTGACATGGTCGGCAAGGAGCGGATGTTCGTCGTCTCCCTGGTCGCGCTCATCGCCGGCTGCCTGCTGGCCGTCATCGCACCGAACATCGGCGTGCTCATCGTGGCCAGGATCGTGCAGGGTGTCGGTGGTGCCGTCTTCCCGCTGTCGTTCGGGATCATCCGGGACGAGTTCCCGGCGGCCCGGAGCACGGCGGCGATCGGGGCGATGTCGGCCCTGCTCGCCGCCGGCGGGGGACTGGGCACCGTGCTCGCCGGGCCGATCGTCGGCGCCTTCGGCTATCGGGGGCTCTTCTGGATCCCCATGGTCGTGCTGATCGCGACGGCCGTGGCGGCGCACTTCCTCATACCGAAGTCGCCCGTACGGACGCCGGGCCGGATCAACTGGCTCGCCACCGTACTGCTGTCCGGGTGGCTCGTCGCGCTGATGCTGGCGGTCAGCAAGGCCCCGGCGTGGGGTTGGACCTCGGGTAGGGTACTCGGTCTCTTGCTCGTCGCGGTGCTCGTCCTCGCCTCCTGGGTGATCACCGAGACCCGTTCGACCAACCCGCTCATCGACATGCGGGTGATGCGCCTGCCGACGGTGTGGACCACCAACCTGGTCGCGCTGCTCTTCGGCGCGGGCATGTTCGCCATCCTCGCGTTCCTGCCGCAGTTCGTGCAGACCCCGACGGTCGCGGGCTATGGGTTCGGGGCCAGCGTCACCGAGGCGGGGCTGTTGCTGGTGCCGATGCTCGTCGCCATGTTCCTGACCGGCATCGTCAGCGGCCGGATGGAGCGGATTCTCAGCGGTAAGGCACAACTCGCCGCGGGCTCCGCCTTCAGCGTGGTCTCGTGCGCCCTGCTCGCCGTGGCCCACGACGCACGCTGGCAGATCGTGGTCGCCTCGTCCGTGTTCGGGGTCGGCATCGGCCTGGCGTACGCGTCCATGACGAACCTGATCGTGCAGAACGTCTCGGCCGCGCAGACCGGTGTGGCGGCGGGGATGAACGCGAACATCCGGACCATCGGTGGATCGATCGGGGCGGCCGTGATGAGCAGCATCGTCACCGGCCACCTGCGTCCGGACGGTCTGCCGTACGAGTCCGGGTTCACCCACGGGTTCGAGATGCTGACCGTCACCTCGCTCGCGGCAGTGGTGGCGGCGCTTGTCGTGCCCGCCGTCCGCCGAGCGTCCCGCACGGGCGAGAGCGGTGTGGCACCGGCCCCGCTGGTCGCGCGGCGCCCTTAGGCGAGGGCGCGTCCGACCAGCGGGCGGCGGACACAGCGACCAGGCGGCTCCACCGACCCACGTACGCCTCGTACGTGTCACCGTTCGCCCACACCGGCCCGATACGACAGGCCAGGGGCCGTCGGCGCTGGCGTTCAGTCGAGATGGTCGGCGGGGGCGGTCTGGAGCAGCCAGACCAGCGGCGGGACCAACGGCGCCGCCCACCGCACCCGTTGGCTCAGCGACGCCGCAGCGCCGGGTCGAGCAGGGCGGGCGGGGTGTCGAACTTCTCGCCTGCGGCGAGGTCGACCCCGGGTGCGACGATCGCGTCGATCGCGTCGAGCACGTCGGCCGGGAGCACGGTGTCCGCGGCGGCGAGTTGGGCGTGCAGGTGGTCGATGGTGCGGGGGCCGATGATCGCGCTGGTCACGGCCGGGTGCGCGGTGACGAACCCGAGTGCGAGCTGGATCAGGGTGAGCCCCGCCTCGTCGGCGACGGTGGCCAGCTGCTCGACGGCGTGGAGCCGGGCCTGGTTGGCCGGGATGCTGAGGTCGAAGCGGGCGGGCAGGATCGCCGAGCGGCTGGTGGTGATCTCCCGGCCGGCGCGGATCGCGCCGGAGAGCCAGCCCGAGGCGAGCGGGCTCCAGGCGAGCACGCCGAGCCCGTACTGCTCGGTCACGGGCAGGACGTGGGCCTCGATCCCCCGTTGCAGGATCGAGTAGCTGGGCTGCTCCGTGACGTACCGGCCCAGGTGGTGCTCCCTTGCAGCCCATTCGGCCTGCACGATGCGGTACGCGGGGAAGGTCGAGGAGCCGAAGTAGCGGATCTTTCCCGCCCGTTGCAGGTCGGTCAGCGCCGACAGGGTTTCCTCGTCGCTGGTGGTCGGGTCCCACCGGTGGATCTGGTAGAGGTCGACGTGGTCGACGCCGAGGCGGCGCAGGCTGTTGTCCAACTCGGTGACGAGCCAGCGGCGCGAGCTGCCCCGCTGATTGCGCTCGTCGCCCATCGGCATGCCGGCCTTCGTGGCCAGCACGATGTCGTCGCGACGGCCGGCGATGGCTTTGCCGACCAGTTCCTCCGACTCCCCCTGGCTGTACATGTCGGCGGTGTCGATCAGGTTGATCCCGGCCTCCAACGCGGCGTCGACGATCGCCGTCGCCTCGCCCTGGGTGGTGTGCCCCAGTTTGCCGAAGTTCATTGCGCCGAGCACGAGGGTGCTGACCTGGACGCCGGTGCGCCCGAGGGTGCGGTACTGCATGACTGTTCCTCCACGGAAGGGTGAGGTGACACTGGCCCACCGGCTCTGACATCCTGAGCATGTGGAACCACGTTCCGCTACGAACGATACGGAACGCTGTTCCGTTTGACAAGTGACGGAGGCAACGGCGGGGTGGCCGGCGAGGGCGCCGGGCCGCGATAACTTATTGATCATGGTGAACTGGGAGCTTCGGCCGGCTTCGGCGGCGGACGTCGAGGCGGTGGCCGAGTTGCGGGCGGTGGTGCTGCGGGCAGACCTGGAGCGGCTGGGGCGGTACGACGACCAGCGGGTGCGGCAGCGCCTGCGGGACGGCTTCGCGCCGGCGTACACCTGGGTTGTCGAGGTGGACGGCGCGTTCGCCGGCTGCGTGGCGCTGCGACCGGACGGGGACGCCCACTGGCTGGAGCACTTCTACCTGGCCCCACGGTTACAGGGCGGTGGCATCGGCACGGCCGTGCTGCGCGAGTTGCTGGAGCGCTGCGATCGCGACGGCACCCCGGTTCGCCTGAACGTGCTGCGGGGCAGCCCGGCCCGACGACTGTACGAGCGGCACGGTTTCACCGTCGACGCCGAGGATCCGGTGGACGTCTTCCTGGTCCGCGCGCCCAGGATGAACAGCGACGAGGGCTTGTCAATGTAACGTTGACAGATGACGTCGGAGCTGGATCGGCTGGCGGAGGTGCGCGCCACCCGCGCTCGCCTGGACGAGCAGGAGCTGGAACTCATCGATCGGGCGCGCCACGACGGCGCGACCTGGGCGCAGATCGCGACAGCCCTCGGCCTCGGCAGTCGACAGGCCGCCGAGCAGCGGCGACAGCGACTGGTGGCGGCGCGGTGGTCGCGGCGGCAACAGCTCGACCGCCGACTGCCTCCGCAGATCGCGGCGCTGCGGGCGGCGGTCGCCGACCTTGCCCGGTGGATCGGCGCCGACCAGCGGTGGGACAACCGTTTTCGCCGCGCGGCTCTGGTCCGGAGCACTGTGGAGACCGCGTTGGATGCCGCCCCGGGCTCGCTGTACGCGCTTGCGGTGCACCTCGCCACCGATCTCGCCGAAGCGGGCGAGCGACTGCCCGCGCCCGCCCGAACCGCGGCAACCACGATCAATGCCGCCCTGTCAACGGAGCGTTGACAGGATCGAGCAGCATTGCGCGCACTCAGCTCACGCTTGAGGATGTGAGTCACCTCGACTCAACTCGGAGCGCTCATGCGTCGCAACGCGAGCCTGTTCGTGGCGATCTCCCTGCTGTCCGGCTTCGGCAGCAGCGCGATGTCACTGGTCAACGGCATCTGGATCCTGGACCTCACCGGCTCCACCGGCCTCGCCGCCCTCGCCGGGCTCTGCGTGTACGCCCCGGTGCTCGCCGGGCCCTGGCTGGGCGGCCTGCTCGACCGGGTGCCCCGGCGACCGCTGGTCATCGCCGTCAACCTCCTGTTGGCAGCCGCCCTGCTGACCCTGCTCACCGTGCGGGGGCCGGGGCAGACCTGGCTCATCTTCACCGTCTCGTGCGCGTACGGCGTCAGCTACGTGCTGATCGACGCCGGCGAGACGGCGCTGCTGCCGTCGGCGCTCGCGGCCACGGACCTCGGCGACGTCAACGGGTGGCGCTCCAGCGCGCAGGAGGGCATGAAGCTCGTCGCTCCCCTCGCCGGGGCCGGCCTCTACGCGTGGCAGGGCGGTCCCGCCGTCGCCGTGCTCAGCGCCGCGATGCCGATCCTGGTCGCCGTCCTGTACGCGGTGCTCCGGCTGCGCCGGACGCTCGCCGACCAGCGGATCGAAACCGGCGGCGGCCTGCGTACCGGATTGGTGGTCCTGTTCGGAGAGCGGGCGACACGTCTGCCGGTCGTGCTCGCCGCGGTGTCCATCGCCATGTCCGGCTTCACGACGGCGGGGATCTACGCGATCGTCGTGACCGAGCTGCGGCTGCCGACGACGTTCCTCGGTGTGCTGGCCAGCGCGCAGGGGGCCGGTTCGATTCTCGGTGGCCTCGTCGTCGGCCGGCTCATCGCGGCCAGGGGTGCCGTTGCCGTCGGTGTCGCCGGCACGGCGCTGTTCGCGCTCGGCTGCCTGGCACGTTGCCTGCCGTGGTGGCCGGCGACCGTCCTCGGGGCGGTGGTGGCCGGCGTGGGCCTGCCCGCGACCCTGGTCGCGGCCGTCACCGCCGTGCAGACCCACACGCCGGCGGCGCTGCTGGGACGGGTCGCCGCGACGGCCAACACCGCGATGTTCGGACCGCTCGTCGCGGCGATCCCCCTCGGCTCCGCAGCCGTGCACCTGGGCGCCCGCCCGCCGCTCATCGTCGCCACGGCGATCTGCCTGACAGCAGCGGTGGCCGCCACGGTCACCCGTCGGTCGACGGCGCGCGGCCAGACGCCGACCATGCCCGCCCCGCCGCACCGGAAGGCCGGAACGAGCCCGGCGAGCCGCTGACCGCTGTCACCCGCGTACCGGATGGGTTGCCTGGAACGCGAGCCGAAGGTCCGCGTCGGCGGCGATCCGGTCGAGGATGTCGTCCAGGTCGAGGAAGACCGACCAGCGTTCGCGGCCGGTGACGTCGGCCAGGCGATCGACGAGCAACTCCTCCAGGTCGGTGACCCGCTTTCCCTTCCACACCTTGTCGGCCACGCTGACCAGCAGGTCCTCGACGTCGATGCCGTCGCGGTGCCAGGACGCGTGGTCGCGCGCGAACCGGGCCGACGACTCGGCCACACCGTGCTGGAGCAGCAGCTCGTAGCCGGCGGGCTCGTGCGCGGACCCGGGACCGGACAACTCCTCCGGGTGCCGGACCTTGCCGACGTCGTGGGTGGCGGCCCCGAAGAGCACCGCCTCCCGGTCGAACGGGAGCTGCGGGAACCGGACCGCCACCGCGTCGGTGAGCTGCGCGGCGACCTCGTGCACGGCCCGCAGGTGCGCGGCGAGACGCGGCGGCGCGTGCAGGGTCTCCAGCAGGGCGACGACCTGCTCGGGCAGGGGCCGCAGCGGCGGGCCCGCGGGGGCGGTGAGGGCACGGCGCAGCGAATCGGACGTCACCGCAGCAAGGGTACGACCAGCACGCTCGATCACGTGATCGCAGCACCTGCGCGCAACGGCCGGAAGAAGGCGCGCAGGTCGGCGATCAGCAGCTCCGGCACCTCGAGCGCGGGAAAGTGCCCACCGCGATCGTGCTCCTTCCAGTACCGGAGGTCCGGATAGCGGCGGGTCACCCAGCGCCGGGACGGCCGGGGCAGCTCGGCGGGAAAGATCGAGGCACCGACGGGTACGCGGACCTGAGTGGCGTCTTCGCCGCTGATCCACCCGGACACCCGGTCGATGCTCTCCGCGTACAGGCGTGCTGACGATGCCGCCGTCCCGGTCAACCAGTACAGCGTGACCTGGTCCAGGATCTGGTCCCGCGTGAGGCCGGCGGAAGGGCCAGCGGGGTCGGTCCAGCTGATCAACTTCTCGCCCATCCAGGCGCACAGGCCGGCCGGCGAGTCCAGCAGGGCGTACCCGACGGTCTGCGGCGCGGTGCGGTGGGCTTCCGAGTACGCCGAGCTGGACACGCCGCGTCGACGCAGGTGAGCCAACGCTTGGCGCTCGGCATCGGTGAGGTCCTCGGCGGCGGCCGGGTCCGGTCCCGCGAGCGGCGGTACGAGGTGAACGCCGGCCACGTGCTCGCCGTCCAGTGCCCCGAGGAGGCTGGAGACGCTGGTGCCCCAGTCGCTGCCGGCGGCTCCGTACCGGGTGTAGCCGAACGCCGCCATGATCTCCGCCCACGCGGCGGCTATCCGTTCGATGCCCCACCCAGGGCGGATGGGTTTGCCACTGAAGCCGTACCCGGGCAGCGACGGGATCACTACGTCGAAGGCGTCCTCGGCGGTGCCGCCATGGCTCAGTGGGTCGGTGAGCGGCTCGACCAGGTCGACCAGCTCCAGCACCGAGCCAGGCCAGCCGTGGGTCAGCACCAGCGGCATCGCGCCCGGGTACGACGACCGGGCGTGCAGCACATGGATCGTCAAGCTGTCGACGGTGACGAGGTACTGCGGGACCGCGTTGAGCCGCGCCTCGGCGGCCCGCCAGTCGTACGACTCTGCCCAGTACCCGCAGAGGCTCCGCACCTCGTGCAGGGGTATGCCGTGTGCCCAGCCGGACGCCGTCGCCGCCTCGGGCCAACGCGTACGCGCCAGCCGAACACGCAGGTCAGTCAGCTCCGACTCCGGCACGTAAATTCGATAGGGCTCGACGTCGACGGGCATGCGGGTCCTTAGCTGCCGAGCGGTGCTGACGGCGACACCGGAAGTCCTCAGTCTTCCATGATCGACGCTGTCGGGTACGCCGTCGATCGGCCGGCGAGGTCGCGGGCGTGGTTGACTATCGAACCATGCCGCTCAGTCCGGACG
>NZ_JAGPXZ010000570.1:0-4115 GCF_018070305.1 Micromonospora sp. M51
TCGCTCCACTGCTCGACGGCGGCCCGGAACTCCCGGTAAAGGGCTGAACCTGGCTGGGCCGGTCGGCGGTCACCGCCGGTCACCTCCGTCGGGGCGGATGTGGCAGTGAGCGGTATGCCTCGGAGACATCAATATGACTCTGAGGCATACCGCTCAACAGCACATCGACCTGGCGGGCCGGGTCGCGCAGGGCCCGTGCCGGATCAGCGGTGTCCGAAGACCTTGCGGCTGGAGCCGAGGCGCAGCAGCACGGTCTCGCCGGTGGCGTCCTGGACGGCGTCGTTGTCGGTGATCGCGTACACCTCGCCGTTGCCGGCGACCGTCAGACCCTCCAGCTTCTCCTGGGTCCAGCCGTTGGTGGCGCGCAGCGCGGGCAGCACGTCGACGGCGAGGGTCTTCGGCAGCACTGTCAGCGGGCCGGTGGCAGCCGCACCGGGCAGCGGCACCGTGTAGACCCGCTTGACGGTCGCGGCCGGTCCGTTCAGCTTGTCCCGCTCGATGACCGCGAGCCGGTCACCGACCACGGTGATCTCGGAGAGGCCCATCCAGTCGCCGGGCACGCTGGTGGCCCCCACCTGGTAGCCGAACCAACTCCAGGTGCCCGCCGCGACGTCGTACCGCCCAAGTCGGACGACGCCGGCCGGATCGGTGCTCAGCTCCCGCTGCACGGCCACCCAGACGATCTCCCGACCCTGCCGGTCGGTGGTCGCGGTGACCCCCTCCAGGCCCTGCTTGCCGAGGCCGGCGGCGACCTCGGCGGGCAGCGCGACGGTCTGCCGGGTGACCCCGGCGGCGTCGAGCCGGACCAGCTTGTTCTCCGCGCCGATGGCACCCTCCACGGCGAGCCAGAAGCCACCCTGCGGGCGGGCGAAGACGCCCTCCGCGTCGTAGCCGACCGGCGCGCCGACAGCGTCCCGCACCGGCAACACACCGGTGATCACGGCCGGCGTCCGCTTCGCGTCGATGGTGAGGATGCGGGTCTGGCTGTACGCGGCGTCGGTGACGCTGTAGAGCTGGTCCCGCTTGCCCGGGACCGCGCTCAGCGCGCCGAGTGCGCCCCAACCGATCGGGGCGCCCGCCCGGTCGGTGCCGGAGACGATGCCCGGGAAGGCCGGGGTGCCAGTGCCGAGCTGGAACAGCGACACCGAGGCCCGGACGTTGACCGAGGCGTCGTCCTCCTCGCTGGAGACCGCGAGCAGCCCGCGCGACGGGATGGGCAGCAGCCCCTCCGGCCCGTTGGTGGTCGGCAGCACCTGCCGGAACACCGGCCGGATGGGGTCGCTCAGGTCGTAGACGGCGACGAAGTTGCTCCGCTCCGAGCCGACGAACGCGTACCGCACGCCGTCGTACTCGGCGACCGCCACGCCCTCCGGCTCGGTGCCCTTCTTGCCGGCCCGGTCCTCGTTGTGCAGCCCGTAGGTGACGGCGAGCCGCTCGAACGTGTTGCCGGCGTCCCAGGCGACCCGTCCGCTGCGGCTGTCGAGGACCGACCAGCCCCGGGTGCCGCCGCGCCAGTCGCCCTCGTTCGCAGTGGCGAGATAGCGGTCGTCGATCCAGGCCACCGCGTCCGGCTCGCGCGGCACGTCGGTGATGCTGCCGGTCAGGTCGATGACACCGTCCTTCCTGGTGTCGATGCCGCTGATCGTGGCGGTGCCGGCGCTGAACACGCTGGTGATCCGCCCGGTGGGCAGGTCGACCACCGCGACGCCGTTGTTCTCCTGGAGCGTCACTGCCAACTGGTTACGGCTGTTGATCGAGACGTACTCCGGCTCGGGGTCGGTCGGCGCGGCGAGACCGGCCCGCACCAGCGCGGGCAGCGCACTGCCGTCGGCCCCGGTCAGCGCTACCGGCCGCAGCCGCCATCCGGCCGGGGACTTCCCGGTCAGGTCGACGATCTGCACGAAACCGGCGGGTGCCTGGGGCAGGTCGCCCTCCTCGCCGCCGGGCGGGGTGGCCTCCTCGTCGCGCTCGTTCTCGATGGCGATCGCGGCGTACCGCTTGTCAGCGCTGATCGCGATCGAGTCGGGCTGACCGCCGAGGTCGAAGCTGGCCACCCGCTGCCGATTGGCCAGCTCGATCACGTCGAGCCGGCCGGACGGGGCGGTGTAGCTGGCGCTGGTGTTCACCACCACCAGCACGTACCTGCCGACCACGGCGACCGAGGTCGGCTCGTCCTCGGCGTCGCCGAGCTGGGCCAGGGAGAGCGTGCCGAGGCCGCGCGGCCGGTCGGCACGGGAGATGTCCAGGAAGCCGATGCGCCGGGCCAACGCGTCGGTGTGGATGAGAGTGCGACCGTCCTCGCTGACCGCCGAGATCTCGGCGACCGTCGCTGTCGTCGGATCCTCGCCGGCCGGGCGGTTCTGGAAGACCGGGTACGTGGCGACCCGGTCGAAGGCGAGCGACCTGGCTGGGTGGTGGTGCCCGCCAGCCGACGCGGGGGTGGCTCCGGTCAGGCTGGCGGCGGCGACACCGGCTGCGGTGAGCGCGGTGAATGCTCTTCTGAGTGTCAAGGACTTCCTCCGTTAGGTCGTACCCGCACGGAGGCTGACAGCTGTTGGGGAGCATCAGCTTGCGCCGACGTGAACAGTCGGCGAAGCACGGCGCAGTCGCCACCAGGCGCCGCCGACCAGGGCCACGGTGATGACGGTGACCGCGATGTCGCCGGCCAGGGCCGCCGTCGGGTTCCCCGGGGAGTACGGCGGCACCAGGTAGGTGAACGCGGCGGCGCTGACCACGCTGGCCGAGCCCGAAGCGAGCACGTGCCGCTGTCCCCAGTGCACGCCCGACGACCAGTACGCGATGGCGGCCCCCACGGCGGCGGCGAGCACCAGCGCGATGGTCACCCCCGCCCAGCCCGGCGCGAGGTCGGCGCCGAGCCGGACGAGGACGACCAGCAGGCCCAGCCACAGCGGATGCGGCAGCCGGCGGGGCCGGCGCGGAGCGGGGCGACGCCAGCGGGGCAGTAGCGCCGTCGCGACCAGGGCGAGGACGACCACTGCGGCGAGGGTCAGTTGGAGGGGGCTGGCCAGGAAGTTCTTCCGGCCCCCGTCGGACGCGAAGATCAGCAGACTGCCGAGCAGGTACAGCACGGCGACCACGGCCAGCCCGGGTCGGCCGAGCCACGGCCGGAGCCGGCGGCCCGGTCCGAGGAACGACTCGACGAGCACGATCGGCGCGCAGATGGTCAGCACGATGTGGTTGCCCACATAGTCGAAGGCCTGCCGGAGGCTGAATTCGAGTCCCGGCACCAGCGACGCCTCGGCCGCGGCACGGGTGTCGGCGTACTGGGTGTCGTCGAGGTAGTGCGGGTTGAACAGTGACTGGTCGACCAGGCCGGCCTGGAGTACGCCGAACGCGGCGGCGAGCAGCACGATCGTCGGCCAACCCGCGCCGAGGTGCCGGGCGGTCTCCCGGATCAGGATCGCCGCCCCGCCGTACATCGGGCCGAGGAATATCAGCACCGGCAGGAAGTCGTCGATGGCGAAGCCACCCCACGAACACTCGGCCGCCCACGGCGCGAGCCGCAGCACCGCGAACACCGGTAGGAGCCGCCGACGCAGCGGAAGACGTGCGGCGGCGACGGCACGGTCGTTGGTGGGGCGGTCTGCGGTGGCTGGGAGGTTGGCGGTGGCTGGGCGATCGACGGGCTGGGGTTCGGGCGGCATGGGCGCTCCTCGGGCAGCGCTTTCGGGTTCACCTCGTACGGTGCCCGGGCCTCCCGGCCGGCCGCTACGGCCATCGGCCGACGACAGCCGCGACCAAAGTCGTTGAGTAGGGTGACTTCGTCGTCGTCACCGGGGAGCGTGGACATGCAGCCAACCGTCACGGCCGATCTGTCGCTGCGGCCCGCCGATGTCGAACGTCCCCTGCTCAGCTACCGCGACGAGGCGACCGGCGAGCGGGTCGACCTGACCGCACAGCAGGTCGGCTCGTGGGCGGCGCGCAGCGCCAGCCTGCTGCGGGACGGCTGTGGACTTGGCCCCGGCAGCCGCGTAGCGGTCCTGCTGCCGCCGCACTGGCGTACCGCCGCGGTGTTGTTGGGCGCGTGGGCCTCGGGCCTGGCGGTGTCGTTCCGGCCGCGCGCCCCGGCGGGCCTGCCGGTGCTCGAACCGGGC
>NZ_JAGPXZ010000571.1:0-4108 GCF_018070305.1 Micromonospora sp. M51
GGTTGCGCCAGAGGGCCGTGCTGCGGGGCTGGTCGGCGCACTCCAGCTCCAGGGTCAGCCGGTCGGTGCCGTCGATCACCTGGACCCGTGGGCAGTCGAGCAGCACCGCGCCGAGCGCCGTGCCGTCGTCCGGGCCGAAGGTGTCCAGCGTCAGCCCGGCCGGAGCCGGCCACGGCCCGGTCAACCACGGGTCGCCGACGGGCCAACCGCCCGGCGGCAGGAGCGCGGCGGCCTCCGGGTGCAGCCGGGTCGGGGTGCCGGCGGGCGCGTCGAGGCGGGCGTCGGGGGAGAGGCCGAGCAGGGCGTGCGCGGCCCAGACGAACCGGTACCCGGGGTCGGCGGCCAGCCGGTAGTCGGCCACCACCACGCCACCGTCGTCGGTGATCCTTCGGCGCAGTGTGAACGTGGGCCGTTCGACGACCACGGTGCCGGGGGCCGCTTCGCGCCACGGCCGCGACCACACCTCGCCGTGGTCGGGCTCGCCGCGCACGGTGGGGAGGCACTCCTCCAGCCCACCGGCGTCGACGAACGCCGCACCGGGGCGTACCTCGTGCCGGCCGGGTTCCGGGCCGCGCCAGAGCCACTCCCGGCCGCCGCCGCGCAGGCTCGTCCACCGGCCGCCGTGCGCCGCGTCGTACGCCACCCGCAGCGGCACCGGCCGTGCACCGGTCACCACTCGGCGAACGACCCGTCGGCGTGCTGCCAGAGCGGGTTGCGCCAGGCGTGCGGGGTCTGGGCGGCCTTGCGGACCGCCGTCTCGTCGACGGTGATGCCCAACCCGGGCCGGTCGAAGCGGGCGATGTGCCCGTCCACGAACCGGAACGGCTCCCTGTCGACCAGGTAGTCCAGCAACTCCGAGCCGGCGTTGTAGTGGATGCCGATGCTCTGTTCCTGGATCAGGAAGTTCGGCGTCGCGAAGGCCACCTGGAGGCTGGCCGCCAGGGAGATCGGGCCGAGCGGGCAGTGCGGGGCGAGCAGCGCGCCGTACGTCTCGGCGAGTGCCGCGATCCGGCGGACCTCGGAGATCCCACCGGCGTGCGAGAGGTCCGGTTGGACCACGGCGACCCCGGCCTGCAACGGGCCGAGGAACTCGGACCGACCGTAGAGCCGCTCGCCGGTGGCCACCGGGATCGGCGTGCTGGCCACGATGTCGGGCAGGTGGTGGGCCTGGTCGGGCAGGACCGGCTCCTCCACGAAGAACGGGCGCAGGGCGGCCAGTTCGGGCAGGATCCGGCGGACGGCGGCCATTCCGGCGCGACCGTGGAAGTCCACGGCGATGTCCCGGTCGGGGCCGAGCACCTCGCGGGCCGCGGCCACCCGGCCGACGACGGCGTCCACCTCGGCCGAGGTGGGAATCGGGGAGAGCCGCCCGCAGGCGTTCATCTTGACTCCGGTGAGGCCGGCGGCGACCTGCGCGGCGGCGGCGTCGGCCACCTCGTCGGGCTCGTCCCCACCGATCCACGAGTAGATCCGCACCCGGTCCCGGACGGGCCCGCCGAGCAGCGCGTGCACCGGTGCCCCGTACGCCTGCCCGGCGATGTCCCAGAGCGCCTGGTCGAGACCGGCGACCGCGCTGGAGAGGATTGGCCCGCCCCGGTAGAAACCGCCCTTGGTGAGCACCTGCCAGTGCTGCTCGACGCGCAGGGGGTCCGCGCCGATCAGATATTCGGAGAGCACCTCGACCGCGCTGCGCACCACCTCGGCGCGGCCCTCGACCACCGGCTCACCCCACCCGACCAGCCCGTCGTCGGTCTCCACCCGGCAGAACAACCACCGTGGCGCGACCAGGAAGGTCTCGATCCGCTCGATCTTCACTGACTGCCCCTTCGTCCCCGTACCTTCTCGACGTCGCGGACGGCCTTGTCCAGCAACTGACGCATCGCGGTCTCGGCCGCTGTCTCGTCCCGGTCGCGCAGCGCGTCGACCACCGCGCGGTGGCTGGGCACCGGGTCGTCGTGCGGGGTGCCGCCGTGCACCAGCCGGTCCCGTTCGGCGAGCCCGGTCTCCATCACCACCTCCATCCGTTCCAGCAGCTCGTTGTGGGTGGCGGTGAGCAGCGCGCGGTGGAAGGCGAGGTCGGCGGCGATGGCGGCGGCGGGATCGCCGTTGGCCTGGGCCATCTCGTCCAGTGCCCGGTCGAGGGCGGTCAGGTCGTCAGTGGTGGCGCGGGTGGCGGCCAGCCGGGCGGCGGCCGGCTCGATGATGGCGCGTACCTCGTGCAGTTGGTCGAGCAACCGCTGGTCGGTGCCCTCGGCGAACTGCCACCGGATCACGTCGCCGTCGAGCAGGTTCCAGTCCGCCCGGGGTCGGACGAAGGTGCCGCGCTTCTGTCGGGCGTCGACGATGCCCTTGGCCGAGAGGACCTTCAGCGCCTCGCGGAGCGCGGTGAGGCTGACGTCGAACTCCTCCTGCAACGCGACGATGTTCAGGGTCGCGCCGGCGGGGATCTCGCCGGTGAGGATGCGACGGGCGATCGCTTCGACGGTCTGCCCGTGGACGCCGCGGCGTGCGTACTGTGCCAATGCTCCTGGCCTTTTCGCTGGTCGGTATCGATCTCTCAGGCCGAGGCTTTCACCGCTGTCCAGCCACCGTCCACCACGAGGCTCGCGCCGGTGATGTAGGCGGCGTCCGGCGAGGCGAGGAAGGCGACCGTCGCGGCCACCTCGTCCGGTGTGCCGAAACGCTTCGCGACGGTCTCCGCCACGCTGCGCTGCCGGTCCTCTTCGGACACGTCGGCCCAGGCTGCGGTGAGGATCGGCCCGGGCAGCACGGTGTTGACCCGGACCTGCGGGCCGTACTCCACGGCGAGTTGGCGGCCGAGTGCGACCAGGCCACCCTTGGCGGCGGCGTACGCGGGCCGGCCGGGCAACCCGACCAGCGCGTGCACCGAGGAGATCAGCACCACCGCGCCGGAGCGGGCCCGCAGGTCGTCCAGGCAGGCGCGGACGCCGAGGAACGAGCCGGTGAGGCTGACGCCGAGCTGGTGGTCCCAGGACTGTCGGCTGGTTTCGTGGGCCGGGGCGACCTGCACGGCGTACGCGGTGCTGACCAGGATGTCGACCGGGCCGAGGTGGTCCCGTACGGCATTCACGGCGGCCGTCCAGTCACCCTCGTCGCTGACATCGCCCACTACGGACAGTGCGCGGTCGCCTCGCGCCGTCAATTCCTCGGCCAGCGGCGCGGTGTCTGCCACGTCGAGCAGGGCGACCGCTGCCCCCTCGGCGGCGAGCCGTCGGGCGATGGCCGCACCGATCCCGCCCATAGCGCCGGTGACCAGCGCGTTCTTGCCATCAAGCCGGTGCATAGGCTGATCCACCTGACCCCTCACCGTGGTCTCGTCTAATCATTAATTACGAAGATATCTTGACAGCCGGCGAGGGTCGATGCAACCTTCTCGTCACAGCATTCACATGGACGACACATCGCGCCGTAACGCTACGTGTCGTAAAGGAAGGGATACCTCCGTGAGCGACTTCGACCCCGGTCGCCGGCGATTCCTTGGCCACCTCGGGCTCGCCGGCCTGGGCGCGCTCGGCGCCAGCTCGTTCCTCAGCGCGTGCGCCAGCTCCGCCAGCGGGCCGACGACGAGCAGCGGCTCGGGCGCGGTCACCATCCAGTCGAACCTCTCCTCGCCGCAGGCCAAGGCCGCGATGGAGAAGCTGATCGAGACCTTCAACGGGCAGGGCAAGGGCACGGCGAGCCTCAACACGATCGCCTCGGAGACCTTCCGGACCCAGCTGCCGACCTACCTGACCTCGGCCAACCCGCCGGACCTCTACACCTGGTACGCGGGCTCGGTCGCCAACGACTACGCCAGCAAGAACCTGCTGCTGGACGTCTCCGATGTCTGGAAGTCACTGGGCGACTACCCGCAGTCGCTGCGTACGCTCTCCACCGACGCCAGCGGCAAGCAGATCTTCGTGCCGATGAACAACTACTGGTGGGGCTTCTTCTACCGCAAGTCCAACTTCGCCAAGTGGGGCGTGCAGGAGCCGAAGAACTGGACCGAGTTCCTGGCCCTCTGCGAGACGTTGAAGAGCAAGGGCATCCCGCCCATCGGCATCGGCCTCGGCGACACCCCGTGGGTGGCCGCGGCCAGGTGCGACGA
>NZ_JAGPXZ010000572.1:0-4104 GCF_018070305.1 Micromonospora sp. M51
CCCCGGACCGTGCCGCACGCGGGATCGGGCGAAGGGGGCAGTTCGGGGCACGCAGGGCGGCCGGAGCGGCAGTCGAGACAGGGCCGGTCGTGACCACGTACCCTTTCGGCATGTCCACCCCCGCAACGGGCGCGGCCACACTCGCGCCGCGCCGGTCGAGCCGGTTCGTTGCCTGGGTGCGCGCGTGGCGCGCCGGGTTGGTGCCGTACGACGAGGTCGCCGACGCCATCGCCGGCGACGAGGAACATCTCGTTGCGGACGCCCCGGGCACCTGGACCGACGTCCCGCTGGGTTCCGCGCTGCCCACCCTGGCCAAGCTCTCCCCCGACGAGATCCGCCTGGTGCTGCCCGCACCCGGCGACCCCCGGGGTCTGCCCGGCCCCGGCGACTTCGCCGGCGCGGCGCTGGTAGCGGGTGAGGCGGTGGTCGCTGGCGGGCTCGGGTTGATCCCGGAGGTCCGCTCGCACACCTCCGGCTCCGGGGACTGTTTCGAAACGGTGCTGTGGCGGGTGTACCCGCTGCCGGCCAACGCGCCCGCCGCGTCGCTCTCGTTGCCCGGCGCCGCCGAGGCGGAGGCCGAACTGGCCGCCGCGCTGGCCGAGACGACCGCCGCGCTGACCCGCCTCGACGTCGCCCAGTGGCGGCCCGAGCTGGCAGGCGCGCTGGCCGCGCTGCGCCGCCCCGACGGCACCACCGACCTGCCACCAGGGTTCGACCCGAGGGCCCGCCGGCTCTTCGCCCGAGCCGCGGTGCTCGACCGGGTGCTCGCGCTGGCCGGGCACTCCGCGCCCGGCGGGGCGATCAACAACTATGAGGCGCAGCAGCGCGACGCCGCGCTGCGTCCGCTCACCGCCGCCTGCCGCCAGGCCCTGGTGGCCGCCTGCAACGCCCCCCTGCGCCCCTGACCGCCCCCTGACCGACGCGTTACCGCCCGGGACCGCCCGGGGACCGACGCGTTACTGCCCGGGACCGACGCGATACCCCTCATGATCGTGCTCGAACATGGATGTAGTGGCCTCCGGCTCCGCCGGTGACCACTACATCCTGGTTACAGCGCGATCATGGGGGCGGCGCGGCCCACGAACAGCAGCGCGGCCCAGGAGCGGCAGCGCGGCCCAGGAGCGGCAGCGCGGCCCAGGAGCGGCGCAGCGCGGCCGCAGCGGGGTCAGACCTCGTCGAGGAGGTCTGCGACCGAGTTGATGATCCGGGAGGGGCGGTACGGGTAGCGCTCGGCCTCGGTGCGGCTGCTGATCCCGGTCAGCACCAGGATGGTCTCCAACCCGGCCTCCAGACCACACAGGATGTCGGTGTCCATCCGGTCACCGATCATCGCGGTGCTCTCCGAGTGCGCGTTGATGGTGTTGAGCGCCGAGCGCATCATCATCGGGTTGGGCTTGCCGACGAAGTACGGCTCCACCCCGGTCGCCTTGGAGATCATGGCGGCGACCGAGCCGGCGGCGGGTAGCGCGCCCTCCACGGACGGGCCGGTCACATCCGGGTTCGTGCAGATGAACCGGGCGCCGTCGTTGATCAGACGGACGGCCTTGGTGATCGCCTCGAAGCTGTAGGTGCGGGTCTCGCCGAGCACCACGTAGTCGGGGGCGAAGTCGGTCAGCACGTAGCCGACGGCGTGCAGGGCTGTGGTCAGCCCGGCCTCACCGATGACGTACGCGGTGCCACCCGGCCGCTGGTCGGCGAGGAACTGGCCGGTGGCCAGGGCCGAGGACCAGATCGACTCCTCCGGCACGTCCAGCCCCATCCGGCTGAGCCGGGCCGTCAGGTCGCGCGGGGTGTAGATCGAGTTGTTGGTCAGCACCAGGAACGGCTTGCCGGAGGCGCGCAACCGGTTGATGAACTCGGGCGCGCCGGGCACCGGCTGGCCCTCGTGCACCAGCACGCCGTCCATGTCGGTGAGCCAACTCTGCACGGGCTTACGGTCATGCATGATGATCCTCAGAGGTCAGGGACGACGGGTCGGCACGCAACAGACGGTGGGGCAGGCGTCCCACATCGGCAGCTCGCCCAGGCGGCGGCGCAGCTGCGCGCCGTCCGGATCGGTCCGCTCGGTGACCAGCTCACGCACCATGGTCACGAAGCGCGGGTCGGTGCCCGGCGTGGCGGCCCGGACGAAGTCCAGGCCGAGCTGCTTCGCCGTCTCCAGCGCTTCGGTGTCCAGGTCCCACACGACCTCCAGGTGATCGGAGACGAACCCGATCGGGCTGACCACCACGCCGGTGGTGCCGCCCTGCGCGAGGGTGGCCAGGTGGTCGTTGACGTCCGGTTCCAGCCATGGCACCTGCGGCGGGCCGGAGCGGCTCTGCCAGACCAGGTCGTATTCCAGGTCGGGGGCGGCGGCCGCGGCGACGAGCCGGGCGGTCTCGTGCAGCTGCGCCTCGTACCGGCCGCCGTGCGGGCCGGCGTTGGCCGCCATCGAGCTGGGGATGGAGTGGGCGGTGAAGACCAGTCGGGTGGTGTCCCGCTTTGCCGGGTCGAGCTGGCCCAGTGCCGCCCGGACGGCGTCGACGTGCGGCTCGACGAAACCGGGGTGGTCCCAGAACTGGCGCAGCTTCTCGATCACCGGGGCGTCCGGGCCGACGGCGGCACGGGCGGCGGCGATGTCCTCCTGGTACTGCCGGCAGGACGAGTAGCCGCCGTACGCGCTGGTGACGAAGGCCAGCGCACGGGTCACCCCGTCGTCGCGCATCCGGCTCACGGTGTCGGCGAGCATCGGGTCCCAGTTGCGGTTGCCCCAGTAGATGGGCAGGTCGACACCGTGCGCGGCGAAGTCGGCGCGGACGGCGGCCAGCAGGTCCCGACACTGCTGGTTGATCGGGGACACTCCACCGAAGTGCTGGTAGTGCTCGGCGACCTCGGCCAGCCGCTCGGGCGGCACACCTCGACCCCGGGTCACGTTCTGCAGGAACGGCATCACGTCCTCGGGCCGTTCCGGCCCGCCGAAGGACACCAGGACCACCGCGTCGTACGACATGGGGTCATTCTTGCCCCTCGGCCGGGACGCCCCGGCGACGCCCCCTGATCCGGATGCGTGGATCACGCGTCCGCACCTCGGCGGCGTCGCCGGAGAGCGTCAGGCGCCGATGGCGTGGTAGCCGCCGTCGACGTGGACGATCTCGCCGGTGGTGGCCGGGAACCAGTCGGAGAGCAACGCCAGGCAGGCCCGCGCGGCGGGCTCCTGGTCGGTGAGGCTCCAGCCCAGCGGGGCCCGCTCGGTCCAGGCCTCCTCGAACTGGTCGAAGCCGGGGATCGACTTCGCGGCGATGGTGCGCAGCGGCCCAGCGGCCACCAGGTTGCTGCGGATGCCCTGCTTGCCCAGGTGCAGCGCCAGGTAGCGGGACGCCGACTCCAGGCCGGCCTTGGCCACGCCCATCCAGTCGTAGACCGGCCACGCCTTCGTCGCGTCGAAGGTCAGGCCGACCACCGCGCCACCGGGCGACATCAGCGGCAGCGCCGCCATCGCGAGGGACTTGTACGAGAAGGTGGAGACGTGCAGGGCGGTCGCCACGTCCTCCCAGGGCGCGTCGAGGAAGCCGCCACCGAGGCAGCTCTGCGGGGCGAAGCCGATCGAGTGCACGACACCGTCGAGGCCGTCGACGTGCTCGCGTACCCGGTCGGCGAGGCCGGCCAGGTGCTCGGTGTTGGTGACGTCCACCTCGATCACCGGCGCCGGCTCGGGCAGCCGCTTCGCGATCCGCTCGACCAGGGAGAGCCGGCCGTAGCCGGTGAGCACGACCTGCGCGCCGTTCTCCTGAGCGAGCTTCGCCACCGAGAAGGCGATCGAGGCGTCGGTGATGACACCGGTGACGAGCAGTCGCTTACCGGCGAGCAGTCCGGACATGCAGATTTCCTCCGTAGTCAAAAGGGTTAGTGGCCCATTCCGAGGCCGCCGTCGACCGGGATGACGGCACCGGAGACGTACCCGGCGCTGTCGGAGGCCAGCCAGGTGACAACGGCCGCGACCTCGTCCGGGCTGGCCATCCGGCCGGCCGGGATGGACTTGAGGATCTCCGCCTTGCGGTCGTCGGAGAGGCCGGCGGTCATGTCCGTGTCGATGAAGCCGGGCGCCACCACGTTCGCGGTGATGTT
>NZ_JAGPXZ010000573.1:0-4103 GCF_018070305.1 Micromonospora sp. M51
ACCAGCCACCATCGAGCCCGAAGCGATGATCGCGGCCCTACTCGGCCTGCGACGCCCGTAGCGCGCGCACCGCGGTCGACGACACCGCGGCCAGTTCGGGCCGTGCCGGCAGGAACACTGTGGGTACGCCCAGCGACTGGTTCATCGCGGCGAGCTGATATTCAGCCCGAAGGTCGGTGGTGTGACGAACACCGCGGACGATCACTCCTACGTCGTGCAGACGACAGTAGGTGGCGGTCAACCCGCTCCAGGCCACAACGGAGACGGAGGTCCACTCGGGCGGCAGAATGGCCCGGACAGCGGTCGCTCGCTCCTCTTCGTCGCTGCCCGGCTGCTTGGTGCTGTTGAGCGCGACGAGCACCACCACTTCGTCAAAGAGATCGCGTGCCCGGTCCACCACATTCACATGCCCCGGAGTGAAGGGATCGAAGCTGCCCGGGTAGACGGCTCGCACCCGTACGCGGCCAAACGCCCGTGCTGTCGGATGCGACGGTTCGGGGGTCACGGCCACAAGACCCGCTGCGCTTCGCGGATGACCTGCTCCGAGGCGATGGGGGTCCACGAGGCGAACAGTTCCCGGAAGTAGGCACCGTGCCGGTCCAGCATCGCGGGATCGTGCTCGACGACGTCCAACTCGTTGACGATGCTCAGGTCCACCAGCGACCGAAGTTGACGGTCATCCGGCGTCCGCACCTGGCGCGTGAAGCGGTCGAAGACCTCGCCGGTCCTGGCCAGCTCCCGCCAGCTGCGTCCACGGTCGCAGGCACCGTACAGATAGACAAGCTCCTCGGCGTCGGCGCCCACGAGATCCCGCAGCACGGCCCGATCGGCCCGGTCCAGCAGTGTGAGATCGAATCCGTCAGTGCCGTAGACGGCGTGGGTGAGGCCCGCGGTTTGCACGTCACGGCTGCGGCCGAGCGCGGCGAGTCGTTCGCTGACCCGGCAGAGGTGGGCGTACAGGGTGCCACCGGGATGGGCGATCTGTTCGGCCCCATGCCGGCGCAGCCAGGCCCGCACGCCGTCGTCGGTGCTCATGGGTCCGACTGTAGGGATCGGCCGTGGGATTCGGCGGCCCGAGGCGTGGGCGATTTGTCACAGCGCCGTGGCCACCTCCGGCGACACGGCGGCCGCGCGCGTCGTCGCGGCCAACAATCTGCGGTACGCCGGCAGCGGCTGCCTGAGCCAGCGGTGGCCGGGCGGGGGAGCGACGGCAGTCGATGCCTTGACACTGGTAGTTGCGATCGCTAACACTTGTCCGCAACGCGACCTTAACGAACCGAACACATTGTGTCGTGGCGGCGTGCGCCCCAGTGGTGTCCCGTCCGGGCACGTCACCCCACCGCTGAAGCCTTCAAAAGCCCGAACCTGGACGCGGCCTGACGTTGTTAACGCTAACATAGATGATCTTGCGGAGAGGGGTCGTGCCCGTGGTTCCACGACGGATGGCAGGGTCCCTGTCGGGAGCATCGAGCATGCGGCTGCGTGCCCTCCTCGTGCTGTCCACCGTGGCCGCGGCGGCTGTCGTGGTGGTGGCCGACGGACCGGCGCATGCCGCCACCCTGCCGACCGGCACCGTCTCGCTGGAGGCCGTGAACCAAGCCGGACGGTACGTGCGGCACATCGACTATCTCGGTCAGCTCGACCCGGTGAGCTCCAGCAGCGCCAACCAGGTGAAGCTGGACGCCACCTTCACCGTGGTCAACGGTCTGGCCTCGCCGACCTGCTACTCGTTCCAGACCAGGACGGGCATGTTCCTGCGGCACCGCGACTACCGGCTCCGGGTCGACCCGAACACCGGCGACGCGACGTTCCGGGCCGACGCCACCTTCTGCGCGGCGGACGGCTCGGTCAGCGGATCGGTGGCGCTCGTCTCGTACAACTACCCGACCCGGCGGATCCGGCACCGCGACTTCGCCCTCTGGCTCGACGCCTACCAGGACACTGCCGCGTTCCGGGCGGACAGCTCCTTCCGCCTCGTCGCGCCCTGGGCGCCCAGAACGACCAGGGGCCCGGTGATCCCGGGCCTCTTCGCCGACCCGCACCTCGCCGTCTTCAACGGCCGCTACTACCTGTACCCGACCACCGACGGCTACGCGAGCTGGGCCGGCACCTACTACAAGGCGTTCTCCTCCACCGACCTGGTCAACTGGACCGACCACGGCGTGATTCTCGACCACGGTCCGGACGTGTCCTGGGCGGACAACTCGGCCTGGGCGCCTGCGGTGGCCACCGCCAACGGCCGCTACTACCTGTACTTCAGTGGCGGCGCGGCCAGCGGAAACACCGCCAAACAACTGGGCGTGGCGGTGGCCGACAGCCCCACCGGGCCGTTCCGTGACGCGCTGGGCCGACCGCTTGTCCGCAGCGACCAGTTCTCGGGCGGGCAGGCGATCGACCCGATGGTGTTCACCGACGACGACGGGCAGTCCTACCTGTACTGGGGCCAGGGCGTCGCGCGGGCGGTGCGGCTGAACCCCGACATGACTTCCTTCGACGCAGCGCAGGCGCGGGTCATCACGCCGTCGGGCTACAACGAGGCGCCGTTCGTGTTCAAGCGCAACGGGCTCTATTACTTCATGTGGTCGGAGAACGATACCCGCAGCGAGGACTACCGGGTCGCGTACGCCACCGGCCCCGCACCGCTGGGGCCCTGGACCATGCGCGGCGTGGTGCTGCAGAAACGGCTCGAGGTCGGCGTCAAGGGCACCGGCCACCACTCCGTGGTCCGGGCACCCGGCACCGACACCTGGTACATCGCCTACCACCGCTTCGCCGTGCCGGCCGGCAACGGCACCAACCGGGAGACCGCCATCGACCGGATGGAGTTCACCGCCGACGGCACCGTCCGGCCTGTCCTGCCGACCCTCTAGCTGACCCGTACGCCCCTGCGCGAAGGAGAAAGACACATGTCGAGAGTCCTCGCCCGGCTCTGCGCGGTCGCGGTGGCCGCGAGCCTGCTGTTCACCACCTGGTCAGCGGCGACACCGAAGGAGGCGGCAGCGCTCGACCCGACCGTCGGCTATCTGATGGCGCACTTCACCGGTGAGTCCTCGACCGACCAGCAGATCTATCTCGCCCACAGCACCGACGGCCTGCGCTGGACCGACCTCAACAACGGCGGGCTCGTGCTGCGGTCCACCGTCGGCACCCGGGGCGTGCGGGACCCGGCCCTGGTCCGCTCGCCGGCCGGCGACCGCTACTGGATCATCGCCACCGACCTGTGTATCGGCTGTGGTCAGGACTGGTCGACAGCGATCAACAACGGCAGCCGCAACCTCGTCGTGTGGGAGTCCACCGACCTGGTCAACTGGTCGACGCCGTGGCTGCTGAACGTCGCCGGTGCGATTCCGGACGGACGCAACGCCTGGGCCCCGGAGGCGATCTGGAACCCGGCCACCGGCGACTACGTCCTCTACTGGGCGACGAACGTCCCGCTCAACGGCGCGACCAAGCACCGCATCTACTACGCGCGTACGGCCAACTTCCGCAGCGTCACCACACCGCAGGTCTACATCAACCGGCCCGGAAACCAGGAGATCATCGACACCCAGATCGTCGAGGTGCCGGCCGGCGTCGGCGGCTACCGCTACGTCCGGGCCTCCCGCGACGGCCAGATCGCCATCGAAGGCAGCAACTCCATCCTCGGCACCTGGACCGCCCTCGGGAACCTCTCCGGCATCGGGCTGACCGGCGCACAGGTCGAGGGTCCGATGTGGATGAAGGTGAACAGCCGCAACGAGTGGGTGCTCTACCTCGACCAGTACGCCAGCGGACGCGGCTACCTGCCGGTGCTGACCACCGACCCGTCGAGTCCGGGCAGCTACCGACTGCCGGCGTCCGGCTCGTACGCCATGGGCGGCACCAAGAAGCGGCACGGTTCGATTCTGAACCTGACCGCCGCGGAACAGAGCCGGGTGCTCGCCCGCTGGCCCGCCACCGCTGTCAACCGGATCCAGTCGTACAACTTCCAGGATCGGTACGTGCGGCACTACGACTACGACGTCCGCATCGACCCGAACGTCAGCCCGGCGCAGGACGGCCAGTGGCGGCTGGTGCCCGGCCTGGTCGGCTCCGGCACGGTCGCCATCCAGTCGGTCAACTAC
>NZ_JAGPXZ010000574.1:0-4094 GCF_018070305.1 Micromonospora sp. M51
GGGGCGTGGTGCCGCTGTTGGACTGTGTGCCGACCAGGTGCACAGGCGCGGCGCCGGAGCAGGTGACGGCGAGGTTGGAGAGCGTGCACCCGGAGAGCAGCCACCGGGTGCCGAGCAGGTTCGTGGCGCGGATGTCGCTGTACCAGAGGGTGTTGCCGGTGAAGGTCGGTGGCAGGACGCCGTCGACGACGACGCCGGTGCCCGGGTTGCGCTCGACCCCGCCGATGGGGAAGGACAGGGCGGTGCTCCAGCGCACCGGGACGCCACCGTTGCAGTGGTTGACGGTGTTGCCGGTCAGGCTGCCGTGCCCCCAGTTGTCACTGGCGAGCGCCCCGTACGGGCTGGTCTGGGCGAACGAGTAGTAGGCGCCGTAGCAGCCGACGACGACGTTGCCGTTGATCGTCCAGTTCCCCGACGAGTTCCAGATCGCGAGTCGGCACGAGGTGAAGCTGTTCGCGGTCAACTGTGAGTACTCACTGCGGTCGGCCAGCGAGACACCGAAGTAGCAGCGGTGGAAGGCGTTGCCGCTGACCTTGAGCCGGTAGCCGAAGTAGTCGTCGGCGGCCGATCCGGTGATCGCCAGGCCCGCGCCGCGCCAGTTCGTGAAGTCGCAGTCCAGGATCCGTACGCCGGTACTGCGGCTGATCCGGACGGCGACGTGCGCGAACTGTGGCGCGGTGCCGACCGGGCTGGACTGGCGTCCGAGGAAGTGGACGCCGCTGATGGTGACGCCGCTGCGGCCCACGATGGACAGCGCGCCGCTCTGGTCGGTGGGGACGGTGACGGTCGCGCCGTTGCCGACGATGAGGCAGCGGTCGGGCAGGGCGACCGGAGCGGTGAGGGTGTACGTGGCGCCGGGCGCGAGCTGCACCTGAGGCGTACGGGCGAGGACGGTGTTCCAGTCGTCGGCGACGCCGAGCACCGGGAGGGACGTCGAGGCGATGGCGGCGTCGGCGCGGCCGGGCGGGACGACGGCGGCGAGGGCACCGGCGGCGCCCGCCAGCGCGACCGCGCGGCGGGGGAGGCGTGTGGTCATTGATGTCCTTCGGACAGCGGGGGAATGTCCTACGTCAGATGTCGGACGAACTTACGAGTGATATCGACCCTCGTCAAGAGAGCCGTTGCCCCGCCCTCGGCCGCCGCTCGGCCTCCGGCTCGGTGGCGGCCCGTGCAAGTTGATGCAAAATTCCTGCCAGGTCGGAACCCCGCCCGCCGGGGCTGCTCGAACACCGCGACGCTCCCTCGATGCGGTGCCCGCAGGGGCGGTGACGGTGTCGGAGCGCTCAGGACCGACCTTGACGCCGCCGGGGTCAGATCCCTAGGGTCTGCAACATCCTGATTGATTCTGGCATCTGAATGTCACGAAAGATCATGCGTGCTCGTGTGGCTGGCATCTTCTGGAAGAGGCGGACATGAAACGAGATCTGAACGGCGGTCCGCCAGACTCCCGGGCGCGCGGCGACCTGATCATCTCGGTGGCGCTCAATCCGGCCCTCGACGTCACCTACACCGTGCCCGACCTGGTGCCGGACACCTCCCACCGGGTGACGGACGTGGTGTCCCGTGCCGGAGGCAAGGGCCTGAACGTCGCCCGGGTCCTGCGGCAGCTGGGCGTCGAGACGATGGTCCTCGGCCTGGCCGGTGGGGCAGCCGGCGAACGGATCGAGGCCGAGCTGGCGACGGCCGGCGTACCGGCGCGATTCACCCGCCTCGACACGGAGACCCGCCGGACGGTGACCGTCCTCGGGCGAGGCACGGCGACCGTCCTCAACGAACCGGGCCCGCGCGTCACCGTCGCCCAGTGGGAGTCGTTCCGAGAGCAGTTCGCCGAGCGGGTCCGGGCGGCACGGGTGGTGGTGCTCTCCGGCAGCCGGCCACCGGGTGTCCCCGAGACCGCGTACCGCGATCTCGTCACCATCGCCCGGGCCGGCGGGGTCCAGACCATCGTGGACACCGACGGCGCCGCGCTGCGGCACGCGCTGGCCGCCGCGCCGACGCTGGTGAAACCCAACGTCCACGAGGCGGCGGAACTGCTCGGCCGCCCGGTGCGCACCCGCGACGACGCCGTGCGGGTGGCGCACCGGCTCGTCCGGCTCGGCGCCGTCGCCGGAGTCGTCTCCCGTGGCGCGGACGGCTTCGTGGCGGTCAACGGCGGGGTCGCCTACAGCGCCCACGCGCCCGAACGGATGGCCGGCAACCCGACCGGTGCCGGTGACGCCCTCGCGGCCGTGCTCGCGTACGGGCTGCTCACCCGCACGCCCTGGCGGGACGTCCTCGCCCGAGGCGCTGCCGTCTCGGCGGCCGCCGTCGCCTGCCGGTGGGCCGGCGAGTACGACGCCGTCGTGGCTTCCCGGCTGTTGCCCGGAACCACCGTCGAACAACTGGAAGAGCCCCGCACCGACAGAGAGCAGGAATCGTGTCGCACGTCGCCGCCGAGATAACCTCCCAGCCCGAGACGTGGCGTCGCGCCGTGGATCTGGTCGCCCGACCGGGCGTGGCGCAGGCACTGCCCCAGCCGGGCGAACGCGTCGCCGTGGTGGGCTGCGGCACCTCGTACTTCATGGCCCAGAGTTTCGCGGCGCTGCGGGAGTCGGCGGGCCAGGGGGAGACCGACGCCTTCGCCGCCTCGGAATTCCCCGCCGGGCGACGCTATGACCGGGTCGTCGCCATCACCCGTTCCGGCACCACCACCGAGGTGATCCGACTCCTTGAGCAACTGCCGCCCGGCAGCCGCTCGACAGTGCTCACCACCGACGCCGACCGGCCGGTGACCCGGCTGGTGAGCGACTGCGTCGTCCTCGACTTCGCCGACGAGCAGTCGGTGGTGCAGACCCGCTTCGCCACGACCGCGCTCGCCCTCTGGCGTGCGGGCCTCGGTGCGGACCTGACCGAGACGATCGACCAGGCGCGGGCCCAGCTCGGCGCCCCACTGGACCCGGCCGTGGTCGGTCGGGACCAGTTCACCTTCCTCGGCACCGGCTGGACGGTGGGCGTGGCGCACGAGGCCGCCCTGAAACTGCGCGAGGCGGCACAGATGTGGGCCGAGTCGTACCCGGCGATGGAGTTCCGGCACGGTCCGATCAGCGTGGTGGACCACCGGTCCGTGGTCTGGATCTTCGGGCCGGTGGCACCGGGCCTCCTCGAGGACCTGGCACCCACCGGCGCGATCGTGGTGCACGAGGACATCGACGCCATGGCTCACCTCACGACCGCGCAGCGGCTCGCGGTCGAGCTGGCGGTGCGTCGCGGTCTGCATCCGGATCAGCCCCGGCTGCTCACCCGGTCCGTCGTCCTCACCGCGCCGGTCGCCTGAGGCCGCTGATGACCCTCGTTCCCACCGCCGACCTGGTGGCGGCGGCCCAGGCTGCCGGTACCGGCGTGCTCGCGTTCAACGTGATCACGATCGAGTACGCCCAGGCCATCGCCACCGCGGCGGAGCGGGCCGGCCGACCGGCGATCCTGCAGATCAGTCAGAACGCCGCGCGCTACCACTCCGGTGTGTCGGCCATCGCCGCGGCGACGGCCGAGGTCGCCTGGCTGTCCAGCGCCACCCTGTCGCTGCACCTGGACCACGTCGACGACACAACCCTGCTGGAGCGGGCGCCCGACACCGGGTTCAGCTCCGTGATGGTCGACGCGTCAGCGCTGCCGTACGCCGCCAACGTGGCGGCCACCCGCAAGGCGACCGAGTGGGCGCACGACCACCGGTTGTGGGTGGAGGCCGAACTCGGCTACGTCGGCGGTAAACCGGACGCCCCGGCGAGCGCGCACACCGCCGGGGTCCGCACCGACCCGGCCGAGGCCGCCCGCTACGTCGCCGAGACCGGCGTCGACGCGCTGGCGGTCGCGGTGGGCAGCTCGCACGCGATGGCCGACCGGACCGCCTCGCTGGATCTCGACCTGGTGGCCGCGATCCGCGAGGCCGTACCGGTGCCGTTGGTCCTGCACGGCTCCTCCGGGGTGCCGCTGGAGCAGATCCGCGCCGCTGTCGGTCAGGGCATGGTGAAGATCAATGTTGGTACCGCCCTCAACGTGGCGTTCACCGACGCGGTCCGTGGCGTCCTGCCGCACTCTCGCGACCCGCGCCGATATCT
>NZ_JAGPXZ010000575.1:0-4086 GCF_018070305.1 Micromonospora sp. M51
CCACCACCGCCGCCCCCAGCCACCCGCCCGTCGCCACCGCGTACCCCGCCTCCGGCGACCCGGTCGGGCACCTCACCCCGCAGCGGTGGGCCCGGGCCAACCGGCTGCTGGTCCGAAAGGCGCTCGCCGAGTTCACCCACGAGCGGCTGCTCACCCCGCAGGCCGTGGCCGGCCCCGACGACCGGCAGTGGTACGAGATCCACAGCGACGACGGCACTGTCAGCTACCGGTTCGCGGCGCGGGTACTCGCCCTGTCCCACTGGCAGATCGACGCGGACAGCATCACCCGGCACCGCGACGGCACGTCGCTGGCACCGGACGCGGTGGACCTGATCGTCGAACTGCGCGACACCCTCGGGCTCTCCGCGCGGGTGCTCCCGGTCTACCTGGAGGAGATCACCTCCACCCTGGCCGGTACCGCGTACAAGCTGACCCAGGCCGCGCCGAGCGCCGCCGAGCTGGCCGAGGCGGACTTCCAGACCATCGAGACCTCGATGACCGAGGGCCACCCCTGCTTCGTGGCGAACAACGGTCGGCTCGGCTTCGGCGTCGACGAGTACCACCGGTACGCGCCGGAGGCCGCCGCTCCGGTGCGGTTGGAGTGGCTGGCCGCGCACCGGGACCACTCGACGTTCAGTAGCGCCGCCGACCTCGACTACGACACGCTCATCGAGGGCGAGCTGGACGCCGGGACCCGGGCCCGGTTCGCGGCCACGATGACCGATCTCGGGCTGGACCTCGCCGACTACCACCTGATCCCGGCGCACCCGTGGCAGTGGTGGAACAAGCTGGCCGTCACCTTCGCCGGTGAGCTTGCCGAGCGTCGGCTGGTGCACCTCGGCCCCGGGCCGGACGTGTACCTCGCCCAGCAGTCCATCCGCACCTTCTTCAACGTCAGCGAGCCGGGCCGGCACTACGTCAAGACCGCCCTGTCGGTGCTGAACATGGGCTTCATGCGGGGGCTGTCGGCGGCGTACATGGCGGCCACCCCGGCGATCAACGACTGGCTGGCCGACCTGATCGCCGGCGACGAGGTGCTGACCGGCACCGGGCTGACCGTCATCCGGGAGCGGGCCGCGGTGGGTTACCGGCACCGCCAGTACGAGGCGGCGACCGACCGCACCTCCCCGTACCGCAAGATGTTGGCCGCCCTGTGGCGGGAGAGCCCGGTGCCCGACCTGGCGCCGGGGGAGCGACTGTCCACCATGGCCGCGCTGCTGCACGTCGGCGACGAGGGCCGGGCACTCGCGGCGGCACTGATCGCCCGGTCCGGCCTGGCACCCGAGGTGTGGCTGCGCCGCTACCTGGACGCCTACCTGACCCCGCTGCTGCACAGCTTCTACGCGTACGACCTGGCCTTCATGCCGCACGGCGAGAACGTCATCCTGGTCCTCGACGAGCAGGACACGGTCCAGCGGGTGATCTTCAAGGACATCGCCGAGGAGATCGCGGTGATGAGTTCCGACGTCGAGCTGCCGGCGGCGGTGGAGCGGATCCGCGTCGAGGTGCCCGACGACACCAAGCTGCTCAGCATCTTCACCGACGTGGTGGACTGCTTCCTGCGGCACCTCAACGCGGTCCTGGTCGAGGCAGGTGTGCTCGCCGAGGACGACTTCTGGCGTACGGTCGCGGCCTGCGCCGCCGACTACTTCGACCGGGTGCCACACCTGGCCGAGCGGGTCCGCCACTACGACCTGTTCGCGCCGGAGTTCACGCTGTCCTGCCTCAACCGGCTGCAGTTGCGCGACAACCAGCAGATGATCAACCTGGCCGATCCGTCGGCGGCACTCCAGTTCGTCGGCACGCTCACCAACCCGCTGGCCGCCCACGCGCCGGCCCGGTGACCGCGAATCGCGGTTGATCATTGTTGCCGTCAGCGGGTGCAATAGGCGGATGGGAGTCCTGAGCACCGCCAGCCTGTTCGCCGCCACAGTGACCACCGGCCTGACCGCCGGGTTGTTCGCCGCCTTCGCGTACGCGGTCATGCCGGGTCTGGCGCGTACCGACGACCGGACGTTGGTGCTCGCCATGCGGCGGATCAACGAGTCGATCCTCAACGGATGGTTCGCGGTGTGCTTCGGCGGCGCGCTGCTGTTCACGCTGCTGGCGGCGGCGCTGCAGCTCGGTGCCGGGCGTCGGACGGTGTTGCCGTGGGTCGCCGCCGCACTGCTGCTGTACCTGGTGGTGCTCGGCGTCACCGCCGTGGTCAACGTGCCGCTCAACACCGTGCTGGCCCGCGCCGGCGACGTCGACGACGGCACCGACCTCGCCGCCCTGCGGTCGCGTTTCGAGCTCACCTGGGTACGCGGCAACGTGGTCCGGGCCGTCGCGTCGACCGGCGCCTTCGGATTGCTGGCCTGGGCGCTGGTGGCGCAGGGCCGGCTGTCCGGCTGAGCCGGGTGAGTGACCGACCGGGCCGCCGCCGGCTCAGTCGGTCGGCTCCGCGGTGCCGGCGCGCTGGAACGCGAGGGCCAGTTGGGTGAGGTCGAAGCCTTCGAAGTGCTGCAGGAACCGGCGGCGTACGGCGGCCAGGTGGCTGGGCCAGGACTCCGTCAGGCGGGCGAAGCCGGCGTCGGTGAGGACGGCGTTCCAGCCGCGCGCGTCCTCCTCGCACCGTTCCCGCCGGACCAGCCCCTGCGTCTCCAGCCGGATGATCGTGCGGGTCATGCCGCTGAGCGAGAGGTGGCAGAGCGCTGCGAGCTCGTTCATCCGCATCCGCCGCTCCGGCGTCTCGGAGAGGTTCATCAGCGCGGTGTACTCGGTGAGTGGTAGCTGACGGTCACCGACCATGTCGGCGTCGATCACGCGGGGCAGCACGTGCATCACCTGGCCCAAGGCGCGGACCAGGGCTTCCTCGTCCGGGCTGAGGGGTTGCGGAGTCGCTGCTGAGGGATCGGGCATCCTCATATCATACTTGTTTGACTGAGCAAATGCTTACCCTCCGTGTGACCACGCCCATAGGGCACATATTTGCTTGACCAATCAAGCACCGGTTAGCGTTCCCGTCGTCCGGCACGCACCTCTGAAAGGCACCACACATGACCAGGATCGGGATCATCCTCGGCAGCACCCGCCCGGGGCGTAACGGCGAGGCCGTCGCCCGCTGGGTGCTCGAGATCGCCAAGCAGCGCTCCGACGCGGAGTACGAGCTGATCGACCTGCTCGACTACCAGCTGCCGCACCTCGACGAGGCGTACCCGCCCTCAATGGGCCAGTACAGCCAGCCGCACACCAAGCGGTGGGCCGAGACGATCGCGTCGTTTGACGGGTTCATCATCGTCACCCCCGAGTACAACCACTCGACCTCGGGTGCCCTGAAGAACGCCATCGACTTCCTCTACGCCGAGTGGAACAACAAGGCCGTCGGCTTCGTCAGCTACGGCTCGGTCGGCGGCGCGCGCGCCGTGGAGCACCTGCGTCTGATCTCCGGCGAGCTGCAGATGGCCGACGTGCGCTCGCAGGTCGCGCTGTCGCTCTTCACCGACTTCGAGAACTTCAGCGTCTTCAAGCCCGGCCCGTTCCAGCAGGACGCGCTGAACACCACCCTCGACCAGGTTGTCGCCTGGAGCGCGGCGCTCGCCCCGCTGCGCAAGGGCTGAGCGTTCGCTGATCCGGATACGGCCGCGGGGGATCCCGCGGCCGTATCCGGGCATTCAGGCCAGCCGTGCGCCGGCGAGCAGGTCCAGCGAGAGCTGCCACAGTCGGGCCGCCGCCACCGGATCGGTCGCGTGGTCGGCCACGCCTCGTAGCGGCGTCTCCGGGCTGTGGCGTACCGCCTGCTCGCAGTCCTCGAAATACCGGCCGCCGATGCCCGCCAGATGCGGCCCCGCGGCAAGCAGCACAGAGGTCGCCGCGCCCTGCTGCGGGGTCTTGAAGTCGTACGCCGGAAGGCTCGCGTAGTCCTCCTCGGTGAGGTGCCGCCCCAGGTTCGTGGCGACGGCGCCCGGGTTGGCCGCGTTGACGGCGATGCCGTCGTCGGCCCAGCGCCGGTTCGCCTCGACAGCGAACAGCGCGGTGGCGGTCTTCGACTCACCGTAGGCGAGGAGACGGTCGTAGGGGCGTTCCCGGAAGTTGACGTCCTCGAAG
>NZ_JAGPXZ010000576.1:0-4084 GCF_018070305.1 Micromonospora sp. M51
CCTCCGCATCGCCGCGCAGACCGACCGGGTGCTGCTGGTGCCGGTGCCGCGCGACGCCCAGCGGCTCACCACCGCCGAACTGGCCGCCGAACTGGCGGCGACCACCGCCGCCGCGCGGGCCGGCAGCCTGCCCCCGGCCCGGCTGACCGGTGGCACCTTCACGCTGAACAACTACGGGGTGTTCGGCGTCGACGGCTCCACGCCGATCATCAACCACCCCGAGGCGGCCCTGCTCGGGGTCGGGCGGATCGTGGACAAGCCGTGGGTGGTCGACGGGCAGCTCGCCGTCCGCAAGGTGACCCAGCTCAGCCTCACCTTCGATCACCGGGTCTGCGACGGCGGGGTGGCCGGTGGCTTCCTGCGCCACGTCGCCGACTGTGTGGAGCGCCCGGCGCTGCTGATCGCCGCCGTCTGACGCGTACCCCCGGCCCCGGTGTCGCCCGTGCGGCGCCGGGGCCGGCGCACGCCCGGGGGTTTCCCGGCGGTGTCAGGGGGAAGTCGGCCCCGCCGGAGCGCACCGAACGCGTCGAAGGGAGCCGGCCTGTGGCCGTGGCGAACGAGCTGCTACTGAACTCGGTCCGGGTGCGGCGGCCCGCCGCCGCCGGTGCGCCGCTCTACTGCGACGCCCTGGAGTACGGGCTGACCGGCGACGGCTCCACCAACGACCAGCCGGCGCTGGCCGCCCTGGTGGACCGGCTCGGCGCCGGGTACGCCTCCGACGGGCGGGCCCGGGTGATCTACTGCCCGCCGGGCATCTACTCGATCCGCGACGCCGGCACGGTGTGGCGCAGCGGGGTGTCGCTGATCGGGGCCGGCCCGGCGGCGACCCGGTTCATGCTCAGCAACGAGGGCAACCGGGCCGACCCGACCCCGTTGGCCTTCTGGACCACGGTGCAGCACGGCGCCGACCGGGACCGGCACATCGCCGACTGCACCTTCGCCGACTTCCAGATCGACGGCTCCGGCGTCGCCATGGCCGAGTACAACTACCTGGCCAAGGGCCTCGGCCTGCAGTACGTGGTGCGCGGCGTCTTCCGCAACCTCTACATCCACCACACCGCGGCCAGCGGCCTGGGCTGCGACTTCCTCCAGGACTCCCTGATCGACGGGGTGGTGGTGGTCGGCTGTGGCCGACTGGACAACGGCGAGCAGATGGGCGGCGCCGGCATCGGGATCGGCATCGGTGGCTGGGGACCGGTGGAGCGGTTGACCATCGCCAACTGCACCGCCCTGGCCAACGGCACCAACGGCATCTTCCTGGAGCTGCAGAAGGACTACTGGACCCCACCGCGCGGCTACCGCATCATCGGCTGCCACAGTCAAGGCAACCGCTTCGGCATCTCCGACTGGGGCGCCGACGGCCTGATCGTCTCCGCCTGCACGATGACCGGAAACCTGGAGGCCGGCTTCGACGTGTCGTCGCAGGGCACCTCCACGGTGGCCGGGCGGGGCGGACTCGTCACCGACTGCGTCATCGACGGCAACCTGCGCGACGGGATCAGCATCGGCAACAGCCCCGGACCGTACCTCGTCCGGGGCAACCGGATCAGCGGCAACGGCCAGCACGGTTACCACTCCCGCGACCTCGGGCGCGGTTACCAGGGCCCGGTCCGGGACGTGGTGATCGAGAGCAACGAGTTCTGGGGCAACGGCCTCGACGCGGTCCGGATCGACCACCAGATGAGCGACGCGGTGCTGCTCAACAACCGGATCCGCAACAACGGGCGGCAGTACGGCCGGGCCGCCGGCGGTGCGGGCGAGGCCGTCCGCTACAGCGAGCGGAGCCTGGTGGACCGCACCGCCGACTGGCCGCACGACGGGCACCGCGGCAAGATCCTGCGGGTCGGCCGGTCGGTGGCCACTGTCGCCGCCAACACCGGCGACGAACTCACCCTGGCCCCGGTCCGCCCGGACGCCTTCAGCGCGTGGAGCGGGGACGTGCCGCCGCCGGGCTGCGCGTACGAACTCGACCCCGCACCCGGGCAGCGGGCCGGCATCACCATCAACGCGCCGTTCGACTCGGCCACCATCCGCGGAAACCGGATCTGGGACAACCACGACAACCAGACCCAGACGCACGGGCTGTGGATCACCGATCGGGGCAGTTGCGTGGACTGCCGGGTCGAGGACAACGACCTCGCCGGCAACGCCGAGGCGGGGATGCGGCTGGACACCCCGCCGGTGGGTGGACGCTGGCGTGACAACCACGTCGACAGCGACTGGAGCTGACCGACGGGCGGCGGCCGGAACGCTCCGACCGCCGCCGCTGTCACGCTGTGGAACTGGTCAGCCGGCCAGGCCGGCCACCGGGGTCGGGTCCAGCACGACCGTCGCCGAGCCGGACTGCGGGGGTACGCCCGGGTCGGTCGGCGCGTCGGTGTACTCCGCGACGAACACCGCGGTCAGGTTGTCAGCGCCGCTGTGCCCACCGTCCAGGAAGGTGGGGATGGTCCCACTGCAACCCGTCGAGGTGGAGAGCGGGTGCCCGTGCTCGTCGTGCCCGAGCACGTAGGTGACCTTCACCCGGGAGCAGTCCACCGGCAGGTCGTCGGTGACCTTCACCTCGTAGGCGACCGTCTGCCCGAACTCGAACGGCTGACCGGCCACCGGGGCGACGAACTCGACGATCGGCGCGGTCGGCCCGACCACCAGGGGCAGGGTGGCCGAGGCGGAACGGCCGGTGCGGTCGGTCACCTTCAGCGTCGGGGTGTACGAGCCGTTCTCCGGGAACGTCCAGCTCGCGTTCGGCGCGGTGCTGTCCACCGAGCCGTCCGCGTTGAAGTCCCACGCGTAGCTCAGCTTGTCGCCGTCCGGGTCGGTCGTGCCGGCGCTGGAGAACGCGACGGTCAGCGGGGCCTGGCCCACGGTCGGCGTACCACTGATCTTCGGGATCGGGGTCCGGTTGCCCCGGACGAAGTCGATCCGGGACAGCTGCGCGTCCGGGTTCTCGGCGAAGTAGCCGTCGCCGTACTCGAGCACGTAGAGCGCGCCGTCCGGGCCGAACTCCATGTCCATCGGGTTGTCCACCACCAGCGACGGCACCACCGGGCGGATGTCGGTGACGTCGCCGTCGGAGTCGAGGCGGAACTCCTTGATGTAGTCGCGGGTCCACTCGTAGAACAGCGGAACCCCGTCGTAGTAGGCCGGCCAGCGGGTCCGTGAGGTGCTGGTCCCGTCGTAGTCGTACGCCGGGCCGCCCATCGGACCGATACCGCCGGTGCCCAGCTGCGGGAACTCAGCCGAGGCCGTGGACGGGTACCAGACCTGCGGCTGCTCGACCGGCGGCAGCTGCCGCTTGCCGGTGTTGTGCGGTGAGTCGTTGACCGGGCGCGCGCAGTTGAACTTCTTGCCGGACTGGCCGGTGGCGAAGTCGTAGTCGCGGTAGGCGATCGTCGGCGTCACGCAGTACGGCCAGCCGTAGTTCGCCGGCTTGTCGATCATCATCCACCGGCCGTGTCCGGCCGGCCCGCGCTCCGGGTTCGGGTTGGAGGCGTCGGGGGAGTAGTCGCCCAGGTACACGTTGTCGGTGCGCCTGTCGACGGCGAACCGGAACGCGTTGCGCAGCCCCATCGCGTAGATCTCCGGGCGGGTCTGCGCCGTGCCGGGCTTGAACAGGTTGCCGGCCGGGACCGTGTAACCACCACCGGCCTTCGGCTTGATGCGCAGCAACTTGCCACGCAGGTCGTTGGTGTTGGCGGAGGTGCGCTGGGCGTCGTACGCCGGGTTACGGTCGGCCCGCTCGTCGATCGGGATGTAGCCGTCGGAGGCGAACGGGTTGGTGTCGTCGCCGGTCGACAGGTACAGGTTGCCCTTGCTGTCGAAGTCGATCTGACCGCCGACGTGGCAGCAGATGCCCCGGTCGGTCGGCACCTCGATGATCTGCTGCTCGCTGGCGAGGTTCAGCCGCATCCCGTCCAGCTTGAACCGGGACAACCGCAGCGCGCCCTTGAACCGCTGCCAGTCCGCCGCGGTGCCGGTCTCCGGCGCGTCCCCCTCGTTGACGTCGGGGGTCGCCGGGTCGTCCACCGGGGTGTCCATCGGCGGCGAGTAGTAGAGGTACACCCACTTGTTCTGGGCGAAGTTC
>NZ_JAGPXZ010000577.1:0-4081 GCF_018070305.1 Micromonospora sp. M51
TCGCGAACCTGCCTTCGACGGCGTTGACCCGGGCCTTGGTCGTACAGCTGATGCCGGTTGCGGGCGACGCCATCGGCGATTTCCTCACCGCGCAGGATCCGGTGACGGCGGAGCGCTGGCGACCCGTCATCGATCAGATCGCCGCCGTTCCGGCCGGTTCGCTGGCAAGGGCTCTGGCGACGCCGTGGCTGGCGGTGCTCGCGCGCGACGCATTCGCAGGCCGGACTGCGGATCCGCGCGTGCTGCTCGACACCCAGGATCCCGGACTCCTACTGGCCGAGCTGGTCGAGCGGATGCTTGAGCGCCTACCGGCGCGGGCCTGCACCTGGCTGGCGGCGCTGGCCGAGCTCAACGGCCGGCCGTTAAGCGGGATCGTCTGGTGGCGGCTCACAACTGTCGCTGATGGCCCAGCCGTTGCCGCGGGTTGGATCCGATGGGGCGGACTCCTGTTGCTCATCGCGGCCACGGCCGGTATCTCCGGGAGCGTGATCCCCGCCGTCGCGCTGGCTGCGGCAATCGTGCTGACCCTGAGGGCCGGACTGATCGAGCGCCGGCCAGGGCCGCGTCGAGTGGTATGGCTGGGTTGGAGCGACTTCGTACGGGCGGCGATCGAAGCGCTGGCCGGCTTTGTCCTTATCCCCGCGTTGCTGGTGTTCTCGGCCAGGCCCGATTCGCTGTTGCTATTCATGAGCACGCATCGCATCGAGATGGACCTGGCGGGTGGCGTCTGCGCCGTGGCTATGGTCGTCGCCATGGTCACCCGGCGGCGCCTGTCGCCGGCCCCGCCCAGATCGCTGCAACAGGACCGGCTCGCCGCGATCCTTCGCGCCTTGTCGGCCGCCGGCCTCGGGGGGGTGCTGCTCTGGGCAGCGCCTGCTTCTCCCGAACCGGCGGCGGTGATCGCCTTGTCTATGTTAGTGCTGCTCCTGGTGTTACTCGACGGCAGCGCGTGGGGGCAGTACACGGTCGCGCGGTTATGGCTGGCAGGTCGAGGGCGGCTGCCGTTCCGGCTCGGCCGGTTCCTAGCCGACGCCGAGCGGGCCGGGGTTCTGCGGCGGGCCGGGCAGGAGTACCAGTTCCGGAACGCTGAAATAAGTGAGGTGCTAATCCGCCGGGCCAACGCACGTCGAGGGCCCGCTGCGGCGGTGGTCGACGAGATGCTGGTGCAGGTCCTCGCGCTGCCTGCGGTGGCCGAATATCTGGCCCCGGCGCCGACCGAGCGCCGCAGAGAGCTTGAGCAACAAGTGCGGCGCGAGATCGCCGCGGACCCGGTGGCCGTGCTCGAGAGCGGCTCGGCCCAGTATGAGCGGTTCCGGCAGGCCCGTCGGCAGCTTGTGGCGGCGGCGGTACCGACCTGGGCGCGATCGAGCAGCGCGTACGGGATGCTGGCTGGCGTCGCCGCAGCAACGGCCGTGTTCGTCTTCGGCAATGCGCTGTGGTCGTTGCGGATCTCGCCACTGACCGGACCCATCGCCGTCGCTGTCGGCGCGGTCGTGCTGGGCGGCGTAGTCGCACGCGTGGCGGGTCGACGCGACCGACGAGGTCTGTTCGCCGCCTGTCTGACCGTCATCGTGCTGGCGTTCGCGGCGTTGCTTACGCTGGCGGGTGCGGCCTTCCGGCGCGTCCCGGGGGCGGAGTCACTCGTCGTAGTGGCCGCCGTGGCGGCGTCACTGTTGGGTTTGTCGTGGGTGGGGACGCGACAGTACGCCGATGCCTGGCGCCGATTCCGTAGCGACGATCCGTCGCGATGGCCGGAGCCCGGACCCTCGACCCGCCGGTACGACGAGGCGGCGCGCCAAGCCCGCGAGGATTGGTTAGCGGCGATGGCAAGGCACTGGATCGTCCCGAAGGTCTGGGCCACCCTCCGACAGAACCGCGACGAGTACACCTTGCGGCTCCCCGTGCTCAACCCTGGCCGGCTGGGCGACGTCACCCGCACCGAGGAACTGGTTGAGAACACGGCCGGCGATCGCGTCGCCTGGGTGTTGCGGGAGCTTGAGGGAGCCAGCATCGGCATCAGCGGCCCGCGCGGCACAGGCAAGAGCACGGTGCTGCAGCGGTACTGCACCGACCAGTTCCGGGCCAACGAGGGCGACGTGCTCGTGCTCGTGCAGGCACCGACCACCTACGATCGGCGCGAGTTTCTGGTGCACCTGTTCGCCGAGACCTGCGTCCGGCTCGGCGCGCGGCCGGCGGCTCGCCTAAAGACACACCGGTGGTGGTCGCGGGTCCGGGCGCTGTTGCCGGCCGCCGTAGTCCTAGCGGGTGTAGTTCTGATCAGCGGTGTCGTCTTCGGAGCTCAGGTCCGTACGGCCTTCGTGGCCATTTGGCAGGCGCCGCGGACCTCAGCGTATGTCCTCGGTGGTTTGCTGATCCTGGCGCCGGTGCTGTGGCGCCTCTGGCGCGACCTGGTGCGGCACCGGTCCAAGGTGACCCCAAGTCCGTCGGCGGCCCTGGCGGAGCGCCACTTACAGGCGCTGCGCTACCAGTCCGTCTTCTCGCGTAAGACGGGTGGCAAGTTCGCCGTTCCCGGTGGGCTCGACCTGAGCGCGGAGGGCCAGGTGCAGCGGACCGAGCAGCTGCGGACGTATCCAGAGCTGGTCGCGCAGTTCCGGGAGTTGCTGTACGAGGCGGCCCTGGAACGCCGCCGTCGCGGTCAGCGCATCATCATCGGGGTCGACGAACTCGACAAGATCGGCTCGGCGGACGACGCCGAGCAGTTCATCAACGACCTCAAGTCTGTGTTCGGGGTCCGCGGCTGCTACTTCCTGGTCGCGGTTTCGGAGGATGCGCTGGCGGCGTTCGATCGCAGGGCGCTCGGGGTCCGCACCGCCTTCGACAGCGCCTTCGACCTCATCATCGCGGTCGGGTCGCTTAGCGTCACCGAGGCCGGGAAACTTCTACAGATGCGCGGCCTCAGCGTGCCTGAGCCATACCTGTGGCTGTGTCATATATTGTCCGCAGGCCGACCGCGTGAGCTGTTGCGGACCGTGATGGCATTGGCGACGATCAGCTCGGAGCGCAAGATATGGGCCATCGACAAGCTGGCCGTCAAGCTCGTGGCGGCCGACTCGGCGAGCATCCTCCGCTCGCAGGTCCGAGCGGCCGAGATGGCCGCCACCCAGCAGCATGAGGCGGTGCGGTGGATCGTGCAGGTGTACGAGGCGCCGATGACGGCGGAATTGCTTGAGAAGGCATGCACTGACATGCCTTCCGTGGAGCGGACCGACCCGATCTCAGCCATACTGGTGCAGACCCAGGCATACTTGTACCTCGCCGCGACCCTGCTGCGGGCTTTCGCCGAGGATCCGCGGTCCACCGTGACCACGCTCGGCCCCGTCTCAGGCGGTCCGCCGGTCGAACGGCTCGTGCAGGCCCGGTCCCGGATCACGGCCCACCCGGACCTCGCATGGCCAGCCATCGACGATTTTCGGCGGCTCATCGGGCTGCCGCTCGTCGAACGCGAACCTTAACCGCCTCTGATCGGCGCGTCGGTCCGGCGGCGGTTGCGCGCCGCAATGGCCAGGACGTTCGCGGCTAAGGTGCTGGGCCGAGCCAGCCAGCACGCCACTCTTGGCGTCGCATCTTCGAGTGCGCTGCTCTCGGCTACTTGTTTCATTGACCTGCGACCGTGGCCCGGCCAGGCTTCGGTCGAGGCGCCCGGGTTGTCGCTCTCATTGCGGCTGCCCACGCTGGTCGTGTGGCTCTCATCTGGCCTTCGCGGCCCGGGCGTCGCCCCATGGCAGGGAGAGGCTCAAGAGGGGTTTGCTCTGCTCGAACTAGCGTTGCCCTCCCGGCTCGACAACTGCTGATCGAGCATCGGAGGACCCGTTCAGTGGCATGTCTGATCGTGTGGTCATCGGCGTGGACACGCACAAACGCTCCGCCACGATCGAGGTCATGACCAGCAACGAGACCATCGTCGGCGGTAACCGGTTCAACACCGTTCGGGACGGCTATGCGGCGATGAGGAAGTACGCCAGGCGGTGGCCGAGCCGGGTCTGGGCGATCGAGGGCTGCCAGGGCATCGGCCGGCACATCGCCAACCGACTACTCGCCGACGACGAGCAGGTCGTCGACG
>NZ_JAGPXZ010000578.1:0-4074 GCF_018070305.1 Micromonospora sp. M51
GGTGGACCCCGCTGTTCCTCACCGCCGCGGCGCTGGTCACCGAGACCGGCGCGATCATGGCGCACGGCCCGACGGTGGCCCGCGAGTACGGCATTCCCGCCGTCATCTGCGTGCCGGACGCCACCCGGACGATCACCACGGGGCAACTCGTCACTGTCGACGGCGGCGCCGGCACCGTCACGGTCCACTGACCGTCCACCCCTACGGAGAAGGACGACGATGAGCGACACCACGGCGACGACCAGGGCGCGGGTGGGCCCGCTGCTGCGTCGCGCGGCCGAGGCCGAGGCCGCGACGTGGCGCAACCTCTACGTGTGGGCGCGGCGGCGTGCACTGCCACTGCGGCCCGGCGACGAGCCGTTCGGCTACCTCGGCGTGGTCAAGCCGATCCTGGGCATCTTCATCGGGCTGTCGGCGCTGGAGATCCCGATCTTCGATGTCGTCGTCACCCACGTGGTGCCCTGGCGGCCCGCCCGCTGGATCGTGCTCGGCCTCGGCGTCTGGGGTCTGCTCTGGATGATCGGGCTGTACGCCGGCATGACCATCCATCCCCACGTCGTGGGTGACAGTGGCCTGCGGGTGCGGCTCAACGCGGGCATCGACATCTTCATCCCGTGGGCCGACGTCGAGGCACTGCGCAAGCGGTACCGTTCGCTGCCGTCGAGCAGGTCGGTCCAGGTCGAGCAGGAGGGCGACCGCCGGGTGGTGTCCATCGCCGTCGGCAGCCAGACGAGCGTCGACGTCCTGCTGCGCCGGCCGCTGACCTTCGACCTGCCGAGGGGCGGGTCCGCGCCGACGAACGAGCTGCGACTGTACGCCGACGACCCCGACGGCCTGCTGCGCAGCGCCCGGGGCACCCCCACGGGCGGCACCGTCAGCCGGTAACCACCGCCGCTGGCGGGGTGCCCGGGCCAACCACTGTGAAACGATCGAGGCCATGCCGAAGAAGGTCGACCACCAGGAGCGACGCACCCTCATCGCGGACGCGTTGATGCGGGTCGCCGCGGCTCAGGGGCTGGAAGCGGTCAGCCTCCGACACGTGGCCGCCGCAGCCGGCGTGTCGGCCGGCATGGTCCAGCACTACTTCCGGACCAAGGACGAGATGATGGCGTTCGCGTTGAGCGTGGTCCGCGAGCGCAGCCAGATCCGGGTCACCGAGGCGGTGGCCCGGCTGGGTGCTGACCCACCGCCCCGGCTGCTGCTGCGGACCCTGCTCGCCGCGTTGCTGCCGGTCGACGCGCACACCCGCGACGACGGTCGGGTGGCGCTGGCGTTCCTCGCCTACACGGCGGTACGTCCGGCCGCCGCGACCGGCCTGCGGGAGGGCACCCGGCAGCTCACCGAGTTCATCGCCGGCCTCCTGCCCGAGCGGCACGACGCCGCCGCCGCGGCCGGTCTGCTGGCGCTGATGGAAGGGCTGGGTGTCTACCTGCTCGGCGGGCAGTACACCGCCGAGCAGGCGCTGGGCGCGCTGGACGCCCAGCTGGACCTGCTCTTCGGCGCGTCGTCGACCGCCTGAGCGGTAGTGGTCGTACCGGGCCGTCAGCAGCGCGGCACGTTCGGGATGTACCCGTCGTAGCCGGTCAGCAGGTAGGCGTCGGAGACGTAGCGGTTGGTGCCGATCCGGTTCCAGACGGACGTCGTGCCGTACGGGCCGGTGACAGTGCTGCCGACGGCCTGACAGTAGACGGCGACGGTGGCGCCGTCGGCGACCGAGCCGACGACCGGATAACTGGCACCGGGGCCGGAGCGGACGTTCAGGGTGCTCGCGCTGGTGCTCACCGTGCCGGAGCCGACGCCGGTGATGCCGTTGACCAACTGCAGGTAGTAGGTCCAGTTCCAGTTCGGGCCCGGGTCGGTGTGCGTCGCGCCGGGCACCTCGTTGTGCCCGATGATGTGCGCCCGGTCCTTCGGGATGCCGTACCTGGTGGCGAGGCTGCGGGTGAGTGCGGCGGACGCGCGGTACATCGCGTCGGTGAGCCAGGCGGGATTGTCGACGTACCCCTCGTGCTCGATGCCGATCGACTGGGTGTTGTAGGTCCAGTTGCCGGCGTGCCAGGCGATGTCCTTCTCCCGCACCGACTGGGTGACGGCCCCGTCGGAGGAGCGGAAGGTGTAGTGCGCGCTGGCCTGCGCGGCCGGGTTCTGGAACCAGCCGACGGTGCCGGAGTACGAACCCTGCGCGGTGTGGATGACGATACGGGTGACCGGGTGGCTGCCCGGTCGACTGGCCACCGTGTAGTTGCTGGTGCTGGCCGGCGCCCAGACGGCCGGCCCGTAGTCGGTGCTGAGCGTGCCGACCCCGCCGGCGCGCTCCAGCCCGCCCCGGCGCGGCGCGACCGGTCGACCCGGCACCGTCTCGCCGCGCTCGCTGAACCCGGCGCGCAGCAGGTCGTAGACGCTGTCCGCGTAGCGCCGCGCCACCGACGGGTCGTGCGCGCCACCGTAGCGGGCCAGCGCCGGATGCCAGGCGTTCACGTCGTCGCGGTCCGCGGCGGTGCGGCCGGCCTGATCGGCGTACGCGCGCAGCACTGCTGCCGCCCCGAGGACGTTCGCCGTAGCGTCGGTCCGCAGCGCGGCCGGACTGAGCCGGGTGAGCGTGGCGGCTTCGTCCAGTGTGCGCACCTCGGGGTTGCTCGTCAGGTGCATCAGCCCGTACCCGCCGGCCGCGCTCGGCGCGCCGCCGTGCATGTCCAGCCGCGACTCGGCGTACCCGAGCGCCACCAGCAGGTCGCGCGGAACGTCGTAGCGCGCGGCGGCGGTGTCGAACGCGACGGCCAGCGGGGTGGCCGTCGCTGGTGTCCCACCGGGGTCGGCGGCGGCGGGGGTGGCACCCACGACGACCCCGGTCAGGGCGGTGGTCAGGGCGAGCAGGAAGCGGCTTCGGTGGGAGGTTCGAGCGGACATCAGCACTCCTCGCGGTGACGGAGGTGGGCGGCGCGGGGCCGCCCACCTCGGGGTCGGGCTCGTCAGCACCAGCCGTTGACCGGACCGTTCACACCTGTCGACAGGTAGGCGTCGGACACCCAACTGCCGTCGCTCAACCGGTTCCAGAGCGCCGTGGTGCCGTACCGGCCGGTGTGCGAGGTGCCGTTGGCGGAGCAGGAGATGGTGACAGTGGCGCCGTCGGCCACCGAGCCGAGTGAGCCGTAGCCGGTCCCCGGCCCGGCACGTCGGGTGAGCGCCCCGCCGCCGTTCGCGTCGACCACCCCCTGGTTGAAGCCGAGCGCGCCGTAGTTGTAGAGACCGCCACCAGCACCGGCCCAGGCCGACCCGTGCCGTGCACCGCCCTGGTACGCGGCGGCCCCGTTGGCCAGCACCCACTTGCCGATGTCGTGCCCGGCGATCGGCACGTACGCGCTGTTCTGCCGGAGCCCGAAGTGGACGTGCCGGCCGTAGGCGGCACCGCCGCAGGTGACGTCGGTGCCGGTGTTACCCAGGACGGCGCCCTGACCGACGCTGGCGCCGTTGACGGAGATGCTGTTCCACAGGTGGTAGTAGTCGGTCGAGTAGCCCCGGTCGTGGATCACCCGGATCCACCCCTGGCACATCGTGTACGCCGCGCCCGCCCGGGCGGCACGGACCACCTGGTCGCCGCCGGCCAGGTCGACCGAGCTGTACGGCGACTCGGTTCCACCCCAGCCGTGCGGGCCGCTGGTGAGCGTCCACGTCTGGCCAACGCCGAACGGCAGGGCCATCCCGGTCCGGTAGTCGCCGCCCGCGTACATCGGGCTCGGGGTGGTGGTGAGCACGTCCCTCTCCTGCGCGGTCGTCAGCGGCGACTCGGCGGCCAGGGCGCCGAAGGCGGCCTCGCCGTCGAAGGCGATCCGCCACCCGGCAGGCTCGGACCGGGCGATGAAGATCGACCCGGTGGGGTGGGCGTCCTCCTGCCGGGGCGCGAGGGCGACGGCGGTGCCGAATGCCCACCGGCCGCTGGTACGGCTGACGGTGACCCGGGTCTCCGGTCGCGCGCCGGAGGCGGACAGTTCGGCGGAACCGAGCAGCTTGGCGGTCACCGCGGCGGTGAGCGCGGGGGTGACGGCCGCGGCGGCGGCGCTGGGCGCCGCCCCGATC
>NZ_JAGPXZ010000579.1:0-4070 GCF_018070305.1 Micromonospora sp. M51
AAGGCTATTTAGGTGAGGCCCGGGGACACTGGGCACACCGACACCCCAGTCAACGAGCCGACCCCCGCTCGTGTTCCGTGCGGCCCGGTGTCGGCGGTCACACCGTCGTCGGCACTGTGGCCCGCCGGGCCCGCACGGCCGAGGCGAGGTGGTCGAGCACCTCGGCGGTGTCGTCCCAGCCGAGGCAGGCGTCGGTGACCGACCGGCCGTACTCCAGCTGCCGGGTCGGGTCGAGCTCCTGTCGGCCGGGCAGCAGGAACGACTCCAGCATCACGCCGGTGATCCCACGCTGGCCGGCGGTGAGTTGCGCTGCCACGTCCGCGGCCACCAGCGGCTGGTTGCGGTGATCCTTGCCGCTGTTGGCGTGACTGGCGTCGATCACCAGCCGCTCCGGCAGGTCGGCGGCGCGGAGCAGATCGAGCGCCCCGGCGACCGACGCGGCGTCGTAGTTCGGCCGGCCGCCCCCGCCGCGCAGCACCAGGTGCCCGTCGGTGTTGCCCCGGGTGTGCATGATCGCCGGGGTGCCGGAGAAGTCGATGCCGGGGAAGACGTGCGGAACCCCGGCGGCGCGGATCGCGTCCACCGCCGTGCCGATGCTGCCGTCCGGGCGGTTCTTCATGCCGATCGGCATGGACAGACCGGAAGCCAGCTGCCGGTGCACCTGGCTCTCCACGGTACGGGCGCCGATCGCGCCCCAGGCCACCGTGTCCGCGATGTACTGCGGGGTGATCGGGTCGAGGAACTCGCAACCCACCGGCAGGCCGAGACGCAGCACGTCGAGCAGGAGCGCCCGCGCCAACCGCAGCCCGGTGTTGACGTCCCCGCTGCCGTCCAGCCCCGGGTCGTTGATCAGGCCCTTCCAGCCGACCGTGGAGCGTGGCTTCTCGAAGTAGACCCGCATGACGATCAGCAGGTCGTCGGCCAGCCGGTCGGCCGCCGTCCGCAGCCGCTGCGCGTAGTCGAGGGCGGCGGCCGGGTCATGCACCGAGCAGGGACCGACCACCACCAGCAGGCGGTCGTCCTCGCGGTCCAGCACGCGCCCCACCGCACGGCGGCCGTTCAGTACGGCCGACGCGAGCGGGGGATCAAGGGGTAACTCGTGGTGCAGCAGGGCGGGCGTGGTCAGCGGCACGACACGGTCGATCCGCTGATCGCTGACCCGATCGGTCTCCGGGGTCGTCACGGTGGGCATCCTTCCGCCGACCGTGCCCGGGGCCGGTGCCCGGGACGAGCCGGCTGCTCGTACGCAAAAGGGCAGGAACGACAGCTCCTGCCCAGCCGGCTCGGTCCGTGGTGACGTCAGTTCATGGTGAAGTCACCGGCGTGCGAGCCGGCTGCCTAAACCATCGATAGGAACGCGTCACCGGGCCAGCGTACCCGACCGGACGCGGTCACCCGGCCCGTCGTCCCAAGATGCGGAGCGAACATCGCGTGCCAGGGATGCGGTCGGGGTAACAGGGGTCCCATGACACACGAACAGAGCGATCAGGACCGGGTGGAGTCCCGGGCACACCACCTCCTGCCCGAGGAGACGGCGGTGGGCAGCGACGACCCGGAGGCGCAGGCGGAAGCCATCCTCACCGAGTCGGACATCCGCACGGCGGACCAGAACGCCGCCCCGGACACGGTGCTGGAACGTCGTACGTCGGATCAGACCGTTGTCGCTGTCGAACCGCCGGACTGAGCGGTCGCCCCGCGCGCCCGGCGCGACCCCCGGTAGGTCTGGTCGCGCAGCCAGGCCAGCGGACCTGCCAGCCGCAGTTCGGCTGGCAGGTTGCGCGTCGGGTCGAACGCGAGCGCCGCGTCCTGCTCGGCGCTGAGCTGGGCACCGAGGCTGACCTGCCCGACCAGCCGCCACGGCCCCACCGCCGACGCGACCGCGAGCACCAGGCGCGGGGTGTCCGTCCGCGTCGCGGCGGCCACCGTGGCCAGGCTGCGGCCCAGGTCGGCCGCGTCCGGGTCGGCCAACGCGGCCAGCCAGAGGCGTCGCCGACCTGCGCGGAACCACGTGATCGTGCTGTACGTGCCGGTGAAGCGGCGGCGGGGCAGCGGCAGGTTCCGCAGCACCGGGGCCGCGCCGCTGGAGCTGACCAACAGGTCGAACGGCCGGCCGTCGTCGCGGTGCAGGCGCACCGCGAGGCCCAGCACGTCCGGCCAACTGCCCGGCGTGGGTGTGCCCTTGGAGAGCCGGACGGTGGTCCGGTACCGGCCGGGGTCGTCGAGCAGAGCGACCCCGGTGGGGGGTCCCGGCGTACCCCAGATCACCGTCTCGCCGACGAACGAGCGACCGGCCGGATGCAGCAGCCGGCCGCGGCGCAGCCGGCCGAGTGCGGTGCTGGCGCGTTCGACGGCGGTGGCGGCCCGGGACGGGAGCGGGGTGACGGTCATTCCCCTCCGGTACCCCGCGCGGCCGCACCGATGCCGCCCGGGTCGGCTCGCCGACCGACAGCGCGTCACCTTTCCGCCCCCGAGATCAGATAGCGTCGGGGCATGCCCGACAGCGGTTACCCCTGGCCCATTCAGACGTCCCGACTGGACAACGGCCTGCGCGTGGTGGTGAGTGAGGATCGCACCGCGCCCGCCGTGGCCGTCAACCTCTGGTACGACGTCGGCTCCCGGCACGAGCCGGCCGGGCAGACCGGTTTCGCCCACCTCTTCGAGCACCTGATGTTCGAAGGCTCGGTGAACGTGGCGAAGACCGAGCACATGAAGCTGATCCAGGGCTCCGGCGGCTCACTCAACGCCACCACCAACCCGGACCGGACCAACTACTTCGAGACGGTCCCGGCCGAGCACCTGGAGCTGGCGCTCTGGTTGGAAGCCGACCGGATGGGCGGGCTGGTCCCCGCCCTCACCCAGGAGACGCTGGACAACCAGCGGGACGTGGTGAAGAACGAGCGCCGGCAGCGCTACGAGAACGTGCCGTACGGGGACGCCTGGTTGCGACTGCTGCCGATGCTCTACCCGCCGGGGCACCCCTACCACCACGCCACGATCGGCTCGATGGCCGACCTGAACGCCGCCGACCTCGCCACCTTCCAGGCGTTCCATCAGACCTACTACGCGCCGAACAACGCGGTGCTCACCGTGGTCGGCGACGCCACCGCCACCGACGTGTTCGCGCTCGCCGACAAGTACTTCGGCGCGCTGCCCGCCCGCGACGACATCCCGCCCGCACCGGACGGCCGCAGCGTCCCCGCCACCGGGCAGACGGCCGTCGAGTCGGTCAGCGCCGACGTGCCGGCGCCGCGGGTGTACATCGCCCACCGCAGCTACCCGTTCGGCAGCCCGGGGTACGACGTGATCACCGTGCTCGCCACGGTCCTCGGCAGCGGCCGGGGCAGCCGGCTCTACCAGCGCCTCGCCGACGGCGAGCGGATCGCGCAGCCGGACCTGGTCGGGGCGTACGGGGTGGACCTCGCGCACGGCCCGGCACCACTGATCGCCACCGCCACCGCCCGTCCCGGAGTGAGCGCCGAGCGGCTGGCCGAAGGGCTGGCCGAGGTCGTCGACGAGCTGGCCACCGTGCCGGTCACCGCCGCCGAACTGGACCGGGCCAAGGCGTTGCTCAGCACCGGCTGGTGGCGTCAGCTGTCCACCGTCGACGGCCGCGCCGACCTGCTCGGCCGGTACGCCACGCAGTTCGGTGACCCGGCCCGCGTCGCCGACCACCTGCCGGCGCTGCTCGCGGTCACCGCCGAGCAGATCGCCGAGGCCGCCGCCGACGTGCTCGCCACCGACCGGGTGACCTTGACCTACCTGCCCGAGGAGACCTCATGACGCTGATCGCCGACCGTCCCGGCCCGGGTGCCGCCCGCCCGTACCGGTTCCCGCCGGTGGTCCGCCGCGCCGTGGCCGGTGGTCAGGTCGTCGCCGCGCACCTGCCGGGGCAGAACCTCGCCGTGGCCCTGCTGCTGCTCGACGTGGGCGCGGGCCAGGAGCCGGTCGGCAAGGAGGGCCTGTCCGGTGTGCTGGCCAAGGCGTTGGAGGAGGGGACCGCGCAGCGGGACGCCGCCGCGTACGCCCTCGCCGTCGAAGGGCTCGGCACCGCCTTGTCGACCGGCCTGGAC
>NZ_JAGPXZ010000058.1:0-14711 GCF_018070305.1 Micromonospora sp. M51
GATGCAGCGGGCGCTGAACTTCGCGCACAACAACGGCGTCACCCTCGACGGCGCGCTCGGCAACAACAACGAGGACCTGGGCGCACCGCGTACCGACGTCACGAGCCCCGACTACGGCGCTGACCCGTACCCCCGGCCGATCGACAACGAGAGCTGCTGGGACCTGCCCACCGAAGGCCCGCACGTGATCGGTGTGTCGTCGGTTGGCCCGTCCGGCAAGAAGTCGGACTTCTCCAACTACGGCACCGAGCAGATCTCCGTCGCCGCGCCGGGCGGTTGGTTCCGGGACGGCTTCGGCACCGACACCTTCCGTACCGACGCCAACATGATTCTGTCGACGTACCCGAAGCACGTGCTTCAGGAGGAGGGGTCGGTCGACGCCGACGGCAACATCGTCGCCGGATTCGAAAACTCGGTCTTCAAGCAGTGCAAGGCCAACGGTGAGTGCGGCTACTACACGTACCTCCAGGGCACCTCGATGGCGTCCCCGCACGCCGCCGGCGTCGCCGCGCTGATCGTCAGCCGGCACGGCAAGGCGCAGGGTCGGACCGGCTTCGGGATGTCGCCGGACCAGGTCGAACAGCACCTCTACCGCACGGCCGCCGAGCACGCCTGCCCGGAGCCGCGCCTGCAGCAGTACCGCAACGAAGGCCGGGACGAGACCTACGACGCGTACTGCGCCGGCGGGGTCAACTTCAACGGCTTCTACGGCTACGGGATCGTCGATGCCTACGCGGCGGTGAAGACCCCGCTCAAGCCGAACGCGCGCCCGTAGCGCACATCGCACTGCCAGGTGGCCCAACCGCCACCACGCCCCGGGGCCCGGTCGACGCCTGTCGACCGGGCCCTGTGGTGTCCGGGCCTGGTCCGTCGTCCCGGGCCTGGTCCGTCGTCCCGGGCCTGGTCCGTCGTCCCGGGCCTGGTCTGTCGTCCCGGGCTCGGGCCGTCGTCCCGGGGCTGGTCTGTCGTCTCGGCGTGGGGCGTCGTCCCGGGCTCGCCTGCCGGGGCGCGCCTACCTGGCCTCGGTCATGATCGACTCGGGTTTCTTGAAGGCGCGGTGTCGGAGCCTGAGGGAGGGCGCGGTTTCCGGAAACCCGAGATGATCCTGGTCATCTGGATGATGCCGGTCGCCATCCGCGGCTGACCAGCGCGTCGCGCACCTCTCGGAGGACCGCCGGAAAATCGCCGTACAGCCGTCGACTGGTCACGTGCAGGACCAGCCAACCCGCGGCGACCAGCTGATTGAGTCGGCGGCGGTCGCGGTGCAACTGCTCCGCGTCGGAATGCCACGTCCCGTCGTACTCGACCGCCACCCGATACTGCGGCCAGGCCAGATCGGGGTGCAGGACAACCCCGACGGGCAGACGTATCGGATGTTGAACCGCCGGACGCGGTAGCCCGCCCAGCACCAGCCGCACGCGAAGGTGCGACTCCGGCGGAGACTCGGCTCCACCGTCGGCCAGGTCGAAGACCCAGCGTGCCCGTCGTCCACCGGGCCGATCGGCATTGCGGGCAGCGATGGCGTCCAAGGTGTCGCGCCCGGTCAGACCCTGCCAGAGCAACGAGTCGACGATGGCGACCGCCCGGACGGGGTCGAGCCAGACAGCCGTCTCCCAGGCGGCCCGCCCGGGGTCGGACCGGGGGATCGGCAGATCGCGCTCGCTGGACCTGAGCGGGCTGGCCGCCGACCACCCATCGCCCGCGCTCGCCGTCATGACACCCCCTGCGCGGGCGGACACTGCGGCCTGGCGGGACAGCAGCGGTGCTGGCCGTGGCGACATTCGGCCGACAGGTGGTCGCCCTGCTCCCGTCGGTCGCGTCGCATCACGTGGACGTCCAGCGCCCGACGGACGCCCCGCATCTGGCGGTTGCCCCGCGCCTGACGGTCGCCCCGGGTCGGGCGTTGGCCCCGCGCCTGACGGTCGCCCCGGGTCGGGCGTTGGCCCCGCGCCTGACGGTCGTCCCGGGTCGGGCGTTGGCCCCGCGCCTGACGGTCGTCCCGGGTCGGGCGGTGCCACGAGCGGGGTGATGGTGTTGACGTGCACGCTGAGGCCACGCTGTGGACCGACCCGCAGCGATCGGGGCACGAGGACGTGCACGTCGTCGGTGAAGCTCGCGGCGTGGTGGACGCCGTGCAGGTAGGCGGCCGACGGACCGCCGACCACCACTGCCTGCGGTAGGCGGAGGAGGGCGGCGCGACACGCCAGGGCGTGGTCGCGGTCCAGCCGTGCGTCGGCGTAGATGTCGTGGCGCAACCGCACCCAGGCGGAGTTGCGCAGCTGATGTTCGGTGAGCAGGCCTTCCCGGACAGCGTCGGAGCCGCGGAAGACCTGCCAGGTCAGGGCATCGGGGCGATGCGGACGTGGTGGCATACCGAGCAGACTGCCGACCACCGAGCGGCCCTCGAAACCCCTGTGGACAACCCGGCCTGCACCTGCCGCCGGACCTGTGGACAACGGCGACTCCGCCTGCCGATCGTGCTATGGCAACCGGCCATATCCGCCGACCGAGGAGTCACCGGCCATGTCCGCCGACCGAGGAGTCACCGGCCATGTCCATCGACTGAGGAGTCACCGACCGGATCCCACCGACCGATGAGGCACCCGGGGCCGCTGATGGGCGACGATCCACTCGCGTTCCTGAAAGTCGGGCGGTCGTTGGCCATGGGATACCGCGACTTCCGTGAACCCGAGTCGATCACGCCCGAGGCCGGGCGATCCTGGCCGGCGAGCCGGGGTCAGCTGAGGGCGGTGGTGATGGCTCGGGCGGCGGCCAGCACCTGAGGGCCGATCGTGTCGACGTCCAGCGGGGCGAGCGCGACCACGCCGACGCTGGCCTCCAGCCCGGGTACGTCGAGCACCGGTGCGGCCACCCCGTACGCCCCGGCCTGCAACTCTCCGCTGCTGCTGACCGCCTCTGCCACCCCGGCTCGCCCGGCCAGGATCGCCCGGCCCGCCGCTCCCCGGTCCAGTGGATGCCGCGCCCCGGCCCGGTACGCGACGTGGAACGACGTCCAGCTCGGCTCCACCACGGCCAGGGCGACACCCTCTCCACCTTCGACGACGGTCAGGTGGGCGGTGGCGCCGGCCTGCTCGGCGAGGCGACGCAGCGCGGGCAGCGCACCCTCGGCGAGCAGCGGCTGGGCCCGCCGGGCCAGGTGCAACAACCCGGCCCCCAGGCGCAGCCGACCCTCATCGTCGCGGCGCAGCATGCCGTGCCCGGTCAACGCACTGACCAGCCGGTAGACGGCTGCCCGGCCGATGCCGAGCCGATTCGCGGCCTCGGTGACGGTCAGACCCCCAGGCGCCTCGGCGACCAGGTGCAGCAGCCGCAACCCCCGGTCCAGCGTCTGCGACGTCTCCCCGCCCCGCCCGGCAACCCCGTCGGCCCGCCCCAGGCCCGCGCCGGACGGCGGGGCAACAGCGTCGGCCCGCCCCGCGCCCGCATCGGCCCGCCCCGCGCCCGCATCGGCCCGCCCCGCGCCCGCATCGGCCCGCCCAGCGCCGGTGGGAGCCGGTCCCGCGCCCGCGTCGGCCCGCCCCGGGCCCGCGTCGGCCCGCCTTGCGCCGGTCGGGGGCGGCCCCGCAGCCGCGTCGGGTCGCCTCGCGTCGGCGTCAGCCGAATCGGGGGCGGGGGCGGTGGGGTTGGCTGGCAGGTCACCGGAGCCACCGGAGCGTGCGGTCGCATCCACGCCTGGCAGCGTACGACCCGGCACCGGCCGACTCGGACAGGCGCGGACAGCTACCCTTGTACGGTGACGCTACGCCTGTATGACACTGCCACCCGATCGGTGCGGGACTTCGTCCCGCGGGAAGCCGGCAAGGTGGGGGTTTACCTGTGTGGTCTCACCCTTCAGGCTCCGCCGCACATCGGTCACCTTCGTTCCGGGGTCAACTATGACGTGCTGCGTCGTTGGTTGATGGCCGCCGGCTACGAGGTCACCTTCATTCGCAATCTGACCGACATCGACGACAAGATTCTGGTCAAGGCGGGCGAGCAGGGGCGTCCGTTCTGGTCGATCGCGTACGCCAACGAGTTGCTGCTCGCCCAGTCGTACCGGTCGTTGAACGTGCTGCCGCCCACCTATGAGCCGCGCGCCACCGGGCACATCCCCGAGATGCACGAGCTGATCACGAAGTTGATCGCCGACGGGCATGCGTACCCGGCGAGTGACGGCTCGGGCGACGTCTACTTCGACGTGGCGTCCTGGCCGGCGTACGGGTCGCTGTCGGGTCAGTCTCCGGACGCCATGCAGTCCGCCGGGGACGCCCCGGATCGGGGCAAGCGGGATCCGCGCGACTTCGCGCTGTGGAAGGGCGCCAAACCGGACGAGCCGGCGGACGCCTACTGGCCGTCGCCGTGGGGGTTGGGCCGTCCGGGTTGGCACATCGAGTGCTCGGCGATGTGCTGGCGCTATCTCGGCCCGGAGTTCGACATTCACGGCGGTGGCCTGGATCTGACGTTCCCGCACCACGAGAACGAGATCGCCCAGTCCAAGGCGGCCGGGTTGCCGTTCGCCCGGTACTGGGTGCACCACGGGCTGTTGAGCATCGGCGGGGCCAAGATGGGCAAGTCCGCTGGTAACGCGTTGGGCCTGGCGTACGTGGACTCGCTCGGGGTGCGGCCGGTGGAGCTGCGCTACTACTACGCCGCCGCGCACTACCGCTCGGTGATCGACTACTCGGAGGATTCGCTGCGGGACGCGGCCACCGCGTACCGACGGATCGAGGGTTTCGTGCAGCGGGCCGCCGAGCGGGTCGGTGCCGGGCAGCTCGGTGAGCTGCCGGCGGGCTTCGTCGCGGCGATGAACGACGACCTCAACACGTCCGCCGCGCTGGCCGTGCTGCAACAGCACATTCGGGACGGCAACACCGCCCTGAGCGCCGGCGACGATGTGACCGTCCGCACCACGCTGGCCGTGGTGCGGGCAATGCTGGATATCCTCGGGATCGACCCTCTCGACCCGGCCTGGACCGGCGGCGGCCCATCGGACGATCTTCGTGCGGTGGTGGACTCCCTGATCGCGCTGGCCCTGGAGCAGCGTGCGCAGGCGCGGGGCCGCAAGGACTGGGCCGCCGCGGACGCGGTGCGTGACCAGCTCAAGCTGGCCGGCGTGGTGGTCGAGGACACCCCCCAGGGCCCCCGTTGGACTATTGGAGAGCAGGACTGATGGCCGGCAACTCGCAGCGCCGTGGCCGGCGACTGACGTCGAAGGCGACCGCCCCCAAGGGCTCTGGTGGCAAGAACAAGGACTCGTTGGCCGGCCGGGGTCGCACCCTGCCCGCTGACGAGCGACCGTGGCACAAGGGCTACTCGGGCACCGAGAAGCTGCCCCAGCGCACCGCCTGGAAGCAGGACAAGGAGCGCCGCGCGGCAGCCGAGGAGGGGCGAGCCCCCAAGATCGGGCAGCCCGGAAGCAAGGACACCACCTGGGGCCGGGGCGGCGGCCGGGGGGTGCCGGCCGGTCGGGGTGCCACCGGCGGGCGGGGCGGCAAGCCCACCGGGCGGTCCGGCCCCCGGGTGACGCCGGGGCGCAAGTCCAACCCGTCCAAGGACACCCCTGAGCTGCTGGTCGGGCGTAACCCGGTGCTGGAGGCGCTGCGCGCCAACGTGCCGGCGACGGCGCTCTACACCGCCCAGGGCATCGACATGGACGACCGGGTCAACGAGATCATCCGGACCGCCGCCGACCGGGGCATCGCCAACCTGGAGATCAGCCGCGCCGAGCTGGACCGGATGACCGGCGGGGTGCTGCACCAGGGCGTCGGTCTGCAGGTGCCGCCCTTCGCGTACCAGCCGTTCGAGGACATGGTCGCCGCCGCCCTTGAGCAGCAGGCTCCGCTGCTGGTCGCGCTGGACGGTGTCACCGACCCGCGCAACCTGGGCGCCGTGATCCGGTCGGCTGCCGCGTTCGGCGCGCAGGGTGTCTTCGTACCCGAGCGTCGTGCCGCCGGGATCACCGCGACCGCCTGGCGGACCAGTGCCGGCGCGGCCGCGCGGGTGCCCGTGGCGCAGGTGACCAACCTGACCCGGTCGCTGAAGGCGTGCCGCGACGCCGGCTTCATGGTCGTCGGCCTGGACGCCGACGGCGACACCGACCTCTACAACCTGGAGGCCGCTGTCGGCCCGCTGGTGGTGGTTGTCGGTTCCGAGGGGCGCGGCCTGTCCCGCCTGGTCGGGGAGACCTGCGACCTGACCGTCAGCATCCCGATGATCTCCGAGGTCGAGTCGCTCAACGCCAGCGTGGCGGCGGCGGTCGCCCTGGCCGAGGTCGCCCGTCGGCGCTCCGTCGAGCTGTAGCGCACGTCCACGAAGGCCCCTTTCCGCCGCGCGCGGGAGGGGCCTTCGTGCTCAGATCTGCCGGGTCCACGCGACGAAGAGCAGCGCCCCGGCAAACGCCATCAGCAGCACTGTCGGGAGCAACCAGAGCGGGCCGCGCTCGCCCTCCAGGCGTCGGGTCAGCCGCTGGTGCACGGCGGCGATGCCGATCAGGGCGGCCAGCCCGGCGGCGGCCATCGGCAGGCCGACCAGGAAGTGCGCCAACCAGGCGCCGGCCCGGGTCGGACCACCCCAGGAGTTGTCGTACGGCCCCGGGTCCACCAGGCCGTACAGCACACCCCGCAGCACCATCAGCAGCTGCACGCCGAGTGGCAGCAGGGCAACGGCACCCACCAGCAGGCTGAGCAGCGCGTGGCCGAGCACCGCGACGGTGCCGGGCCGCCGGCCGGGCACGGCCGTCGGTGGCATCCCGAGCAGTCCGGTACGCAGGGCTCGCCAGCGTGTGACGGCGGCGTCGGCTCCGCCCAGCGGGGCGGTCACCAACGTGAGGACGGCGACCGGGATCAGCGTCGCGCAGTAGGCGAGGCTCCGGCCGGCCAGGCGAACCACCTGGTACGGCCGGGAACGGGCGGTCGGCTGGTGGGCAGCGGGTCGGGCGAGATCGGTCGGCACGGCACGTCCTCCGGTTCGGGGTTGCCGTGACGGTAGGGGAACGGCCAGCCGTGCCGAGTCACCCCGAAGAGCCACCTGCGCGCTGGCTCCCGGGGGTGAGGCGCCACCGCCGGTACGACGAAAGGGGCGGCCCGCCGAAGCGGACCGCCCCTTTCGGTACGGCGTTACGTCAGATCCGGCTGCCGGTGGCGGCGTGGAAGACGTGGCTGCGACCGGCGACCGGCTTGACGAACACGGTGTCACCCATGTTCGGCATGTTGCGCCGGTCGGTGCGGACGACGAAGCGCTCCGAGTTGCCACCCAGCGCGGCGTGGCCGTAGACGTTGGCGTCCGAACCGAGGTCCTCGACCAGCTCGACCACGACCGGCATGCCGCCCTCGGTCGGGCTGACCAGCTCGCAGTCCTCCGGGCGGAAGCCCACGGTGACCTTGCCGTCGCCACCCTCGGCGCGGGCCGCCTCAACCTGCTCCCGGGTCAGCGGGATGTTCAGCTCGGCGAACTCGGCGCCCCGCTCGTTCAGCGGAACGGTCTTGATGTTCATGGCGGGAGAGCCCATGAAGCCGGCGACGAACACGTTGGCCGGGGTGTCGTAGAGCGCCCGCGGGGTGTCCACCTGCTGCAGGACACCGTCGAGCAGCACCGCGACCCGGTGACCCATGGTCATGGCCTCGACCTGGTCGTGCGTGACGTAGACGGTGGTGACGCCCAGCTTGGCCTGCAGGGACGCGATCTGGGTACGGGTCTGCACCCGGAGCTTGGCGTCGAGGTTCGACAGCGGCTCGTCCATGAGGAAGACCTGCGGCTCGCGGACGATCGCCCGGCCCATCGCGACACGCTGGCGCTGACCACCGGAGAGCGCCTTCGGCTTACGGCTGAGGTACTCCTCCAACTGGAGCAGCCCGGCCGCCTCCTTGACCCGCCGGTCGATCTCCGACTTGGAGGTCTTGCGCAGCTTCAGCGCGAACGCCATGTTCTCGTACACCGTCATGTGCGGGTAGAGGGCGTAGTTCTGGAAGACCATCGCGATGTCGCGGGCCTTCGGGGGGAGGTGGGTGACGTCACGCTGGTCGATGTAGATCGAACCGGCGTCCACGTCCTCCAGGCCGGCGAGCATCCGCAGGCTGGTGGACTTACCGCAACCGGAGGGACCGACCAGGACGAGGAACTCCCCGTCGCCGATCTCGAGGTTCAGCTCGTTGACGGCGGGACGCTCTTGGCCCGGGTAGATCCGGGACGCCTTGGAATAGGTGACCGTAGCCATGGTGAAGCGCTTCCTTTCACCGGCAGGAACGTGCCGGACGATCCGAGTGAAGGAGCAACCGGCACGTGTCCGTGCCGGTCAACGGACGGCGGCCCGGTCGCGGGGGCGCCCGGTCGTCGTCCGTGTGAGTGAACCGTAAACGCGTTTACCCGTGCTGCCAAGGCGGGGGGCCGCCGAGCCCACCAGGCGGGCTACGCATTCCGGTCACTCGGGCACGGTCAGACATCAATCGACGCCACGGCGAACCGGTGTGCGTCGGGTTGTTGACGATTCCCGTGGTCGGGAGGCCTCGCGATCGGGATATCCGGACGTCAGTCGCTATGCTGACCTCGACGCACGCGCCCCTGTAGCTCAGCTGGCCAGAGCACTCGCCTTGTAAGCGAGATGTCGCCGGTTCGATCCCGGCCGGGGGCTCCAATTCCATCAGGCATTTCCCGATGGGCACTGCCACGAGTCGACCAGTTGACAGCAGCGGCACTCACGACAGTTTCCCGTCGAGCTTGCCGCGGGCCTTCCCGCCTGCCGCCCGAGCTGCGTGCCACCGGCCCGCCAGGCGACTACCGGATCCGACCGGCGCTCAGGCGAGCAGCTTCACCACGGCCGCGGCCACGGCGCGGGCGGACTGTGGGTTCTGACCGGTCACCAGGCGGCCGTCGACCACCGCGTGCTCAGTGAAGTCCGGTGCCGGTACGTGCTGCGCGCCAGCCTCGGTGAGCTTGTCGGCGAGAAGGAAAGGCACCTCGTCGGTGAGGCCGACGGAGGCCTCCTCGCTGTTGGTGAAGCCGGCCACCCGCTTGCCGGCGAGCAGCCGGGAGCCGTCGGTGAGGGTCAGGTTCACCAGCGCCGCCGGACCGTGGCAGACGGCCGCCACCACGCCGCCGCGCTCGTAGACCGAGCGGGCGATGCGGGCCAGGTCGGGGTCGTCGGGGAAGTCCCACATGGTGCCGTGACCGCCGGCGAAGAGGATCACGTCGTACCCCGCCGGGTCGACGTCGGCGGCCCTCGGGGTGTCCGCGACGCCGGCGGTGGCGAGGAAGTCGTTCTGGGTGCTGTCGTTCTCGTCCCGGCCGTCTACCGGCGGCTCGCCGCCGGCCACGGACACCAGGTCGACGTCGTAGCCGGCGGCCCGGAACACTTCCCACGGCTCGGCGGCCTCGCCGACGTAGTAGCCGGTCGAACGGCCGGTGCGGCCCAGCTCGGAGTGACTGGTCAGGGCGATGAGTGCACGAGTCATGCCCTCCATGCTGGCGTGGCCGGTCCGTCCCGGCCATAGGCCGATGTCACAACGGAGACGGGTTTGAACGCCGGCTCACCGGGTCGGCGGTAGCCTGGGCCCGGCAACGGGCGAGCGAGGCGGGGGCCGATGAGTCGCGCGGTGGAGGAGTCGAACCGGGCGATGCTGCGCGCCCGGGACGCGATGGACCGGGCGTACGCCGAGCCCCTGGACATCCCGGCGTTGGCCCGGATCGCGCTCGTCTCCGAGGCGCACTTCATCCGTACCTTCCGGGCCACCTTCGGCGAGACTCCGCACCGCTACCTACAACGCCGCCGGGTGGAGCGGGCGATGGCGTTGTTGGTGGAGACCGACCGGGACGTGACGGATATTTGTTACGCCGTCGGCTTCGGCAGCCTCGGCACGTTCAGCCGGACGTTCCGGCAGATCGTCGGCGAGTCGCCCTCGGATTTCCGGCGTCAGCGCGTCGCGCCGGCCAACGTGCCGTCGTGCTTCACCAAAGCCTGGACCCGACCCAGCAGTTTTGGATAAGCCGCAGGTCACGCCCAACCTCTAGCGTCATGGGCATGACGATGAACGCGATCAGCCGCTCCCAGATCTACGTCCTCGACCAGGACGCCGCGCTTGACTTCTACGTCAACAAGCTCGGCATGGAGGTCAACACCGACCAGGACCTCGGTTTCATGCGGTGGTTGACCGTCAACCTGCCCGGCGACCCGGAGCGGGAGATCCTGCTGGAGAAGCCGGGGCCGCCCGCGCTGGACCCGGCCACCGCCGAGCAGGTCCGCGAGCTGCTCACCAAGGGTGCCCTCGGCGGGTACCTCTTCATGACCACCGACGACGCCCGCAAGACGCACGAGGATCTGGTGGCGAAGGGCGTCGAGATCACCGACGAGCCGACCGAGCGCCCGTACGGGATCGACTTCGGCATTCGGGACCCGTTCGGAAACAAGATCCGCATCGGCCAGATGTTCCCGCGGGCGTAGGGGGCGGACGATGAGTCAGGCCGCGTCTCTTCCACTGGTCCGGCCGGCGGCTGTCGGCCGGGACCGCGCACTGCTGATCGGCGGGGTGCTCGCCGGCCCGATCTTCGCCGGCTCGGCGATCGCGCAGGCGTCGACCCGGGACGGCTTCGACTTTCGCCGGCACCCGGTCAGCGTGCTGAGCACCGGCGAGCTGGGCTGGATCCAGATCGTCACGTTCCTGGTCAGCGGAGTGCTCTGCGTGCTGGCCGCCGGGGCGCTGCGCCGCCGTGCCGGCGACGGTGACCGGTCGGTCTGGCTGCCCCGACTGCTCGCGCTGTACGGCCTGGGCCTGGTCGGGGCGGCGATCTTCAGCGCCGATCCGGCCGACGGGTTCCCGGTCGGCACGCCTCGGGGTGCCGGTGAGATCAGTTGGCACGGGGGTCTGCACTTCCTGGTGGCGGCGGTCGCCTTCGGGTCGCTGATCGCGGCGACGGTGCTGGCGGCCCGTCGGGCCGCACGGCACGGGGCGCGCGGTCGGGCCGCGTACAGCCTGGTGACGGGGGTGTTCTTCGCGGTGGCCTGGGTGACGCTGATCGTCCGGCCGGCACCGGCGGTAATGGTGGCGTTCGGCTTGGCGGTGTCGGCCGGTTGGCTGTGGGTGTCGGTCACCTTCGCGCGAGCGGCATCCGGTCGGACCGACTGAGCCGACGTGTGCGGGGCCGGGAGGCACGGGGTCGCGACCGTGCCTCCCGGTGTGTTGAGGTGTCAGCCATGGCGACGCGACTGCTGTACCTGACCAGACACGCCGAGCAGGACCTGTCCGAGCTGAACGGCTCAACCGCCGAGGAGCCCGACACCGGCCTGTCCGAGCGCGGTCGGCAGCAGGCCACCCTGCTCGGCGAACGCCTGCGCGGCCGCCGGTTCGCCGCCGTCCACCACGGGCCGCTGCGCCGGGCCGCGCAGACCGCCGCGCTGATCGCCACGTCACTGCCCGATGTTCCGGTGTACGAGACGGAGCTGGCCGGTGACCACCTTCCACACGACACGGACCCGACCGACCTGCCGCCCGCGTACGCGACATTCCTGGCCCAGTTCTCGGCGGCCCAGCGGGTCGACGGGCCGCAGGTGACGGCGGCGGCCGTGCGTCGGTTCGCCGGTCCGGCCACCGGGGCGACAGCCGGTGACGAGCCGGTCCGCGAGCTGGTCGTGACGCACACCTTTCTGATCGGCTGGCTGGTGCGGCACGCCCTCGACGCGCCGGAGCAGCGGTGGCTGGGCTTGAACTCGCACAACGCGGGTTTGACCGTCATCCGGTACAGCCCCTCCGGCCCGCCGAACCTGATCGCCGTCAACGACGTCGCCCACCTTCCGGCGGAGTTGCGGGGCACCGGCCTGCCCCCGGACTACCTGGTCTAGGTGCCGGTGGCCCGCAGCAGCAGCTTGACCAGGGCCTGCGTAGCCGGCGGCGGGGGCCCCTCGGCCGGGCAGTCGGCGTACCCGGTTTCGGTGCTGCCCACGGTGAGGCGGTAGTGCATCACGTCCGCGCAATTGGTAGCGGTGGTCGGTTGCCCCGCCTCGACGGCGAGCCGGGGGTCGGCGGCCAGAGCCGTCAGGCTGCCCAGGTCGGCGGGGCTGAGCCGACCGGTGCGCCGGCTGCCGGCCCGGTCCACAGCGGTCCACCGACCGTCCGGCTCGACGGTCACGACGTCGCCGCGGCCCGCGAAGCCGCCCGAACTCCGCAGCGTCACCTGGGCGGCTGCGGCACTGGCGGCCGTGGGGGTGGAGCCGGGCGTTGAGGTGCCGGCGGTCGGGACGGTGGCCGTCGGGGCGGGGGTGTCCGGTGGAGGATTTCCGGCGGTGCCGGCCCGGTCGGTGCTGGTGCCCCCGGCCAGCAGGGTGACCAGTAGCGCGACTGTGACGCCGGTTGTCGAGGTGGCTCTCATCCCCGTCGGACGCGCGGCCCGCAGCGTCGGTTCCCATGTCACGGGCCTCCCCCGAACGGGCGCCGTCGATATCCGAGCCGCACGGTGGTCCTCGGCCCGTGCCTCGCTCGGTTTCCGGCAATCTTGGACAGTTTCCGTTACGCGCCAACGGAAACTGTCCAAGATTGCCCAGCGCCACGCGTGCGGCGGGCCAGCCTGGCCGATCGGTCGCGGGTCGGCGCGGTTATGGTCGCCGGGGCTGGTGTGCGGCGTCGGGGTGCTTCGGCGTGCGGCGTCGGGCGTCGCGGCGACCGGGCGACCGGGCGTGCGGCGTCGGGGCGACCGGGCCTGCGGCGTCGCGGCCAGGTCGGCGTCGCGGGTCGGTCGGCGTCGTCGCGCACTGTGGCGCGGATGAGGAGGTGGGCGTGTCGGATGCGGAGTTGACAGTCGAGGTGACCGGACCGGTCGCGACAGTGGTGATCCACAACCCGGCTCGGCGCAACGCGATGACCGCGGCCATGTGGCGTCAGCTCCCCGAACTGCTCGACCGGCTGGAGCCCAACCCCGACGTACGGGCGTTGGTGCTCACCGGTGCCGGTGACGCCTTCTGCGCCGGTGCCGACCTCGGTGATCTGGCCGAACTGTTGGACGCCGGTGACACCAGCATCGCGGTGGCCGCCGAGGAACGGCTGGCCCGATTCGCCAAGCCGACGGTCGCGGCCGTCCGGGGCGCCTGCGTCGGGGGTGGGGCACAGCTGGCGGTCGCCTGCGACCTGCGGATCGCCGCTGACGACGCCCGGTTCGGCGTACCGCCGGCCCGGCTCGGGCTGGTCTATCCGGCGCCGACGACGCGCCGGCTGGCCCGGCTGATCGGTCCGTCCGCCGCCAAGCATCTGCTGTTCACCGCCGAGCTGATCGACGCCGAGCGGGCGCTGCGGATCGGCCTGGTCGACGAGGTGCTGCCGGCCGACCGACTCGCCGCGCGGGTGGACGAGCTGACCGCCACCATCGCCCAGCGTTCACCGGTGAGCATCGCCGCCGCCAAGGAGATCATCGACGATCGGGCCGAACCCGCGCGGATCGCCTGGTGGCACCGGAAGGTGACGACCACGGGCGAGGCCAGGGAGGGTGTCGCGGCCGTCGCCGAACGCCGTACGCCCCGCTTCGCCTGGCGACCACCGACCGGCGACTGACCGCGTTTCAGCTTCCCGCGTCGATGGGTAGTCCCCGCTCCACACGGTGATCGGGGGGCCACTATGGACACACCGGCGACGCCACCGGAGCGCACCGGACGGGGAAGACGTCGAACTGGTCCGGTTCTCGCCGTCGTGCTGCTGGTCGTGGTGGTCGGCGGGCTGGTGATCGGCAGCGCGGTGGGCGGTGCGGACACCGGCATCTTCGACGGCGACCCGCCGCGCTGGGCGAGCACCTTCGGCGCGGCCCTGTGTCTGCTCGGCCTGGGCGTCGAGATCGTGGCAATCGTGTGGGCCGTACGCACCGGCCGGTATCGCGCCACCCGTCGCCAGTCACCGCTGACGACGCTCAGTTGGTCGCGCCGCCGACGGTTGGGGCGGCAGGTTCGGCGCGGCACACCCGAGCCCGGCGAGGACCCGGCCCTCCTCGTGGAGACGGCCCGTCAGGCCATCGCCCAACGTTGGTTCGTGCTGGTCATCGCCGGGTTGGCGATGACAGGTGCCGGTCAGGCGTTCCTGGGGTTCGCGCCGTTCCACGTGGTGATCGGTGGGCTGCTGGTGGTGATCTGGGCCGTCCTGATCGTGCTGGTCCTTCGGGCTGCCCGCCAGGGGGAGGCGTTCCTGCGGGCCCACCCGGATCTCGGCGGGCGATAGCCGAAGCCCGCGTCCAATCATCGCGATACCTCGATCCCGGGTGGCCCCACGCCGGGCCGGTACGGCAGGCTGTCCGTCGTGCAGCGTGATCAGTTGCTTGCGGGCCGCTACCGGCTCCTGGAGCGTCTCGGCAGTGGCGGCATGTCGGCGGTGCACCGGGCGTACGACGAGGTGCTCGAACGGGACGTGGCGGTGAAGGTGCTGGTCGCCTCGGACAGCAACGCCGGACAGCGGATCCGGGGCGAGGCCAAGGCGGCGGCCCGGCTGTCGCATCCGCATGTCACCAGCGTCTACGACTACGGCGAGTCGACGCTGGAGGGCGTCGCGGTCCCGTTCGTGGTGATGGAGTTGCTCGGCGGTCACACCCTCGAACACCGGTTGGTGGTCGGTCCGTTGCCGCCGCGCGCCGGGTTGCGGGTGTGCGCCGAGGTGGGCTCGGCGCTCGCCGCCGCGCACGAGCAGGGGTTGGTGCACCGCGACATCAAGCCGAGCAACGTGATGCTCACGCCGACCGGGGCGAAGGTGCTCGAC
>NZ_JAGPXZ010000580.1:0-4069 GCF_018070305.1 Micromonospora sp. M51
TCGACACCGAGCGCCCGCAACGCCACCGGAACCGTCACGGCGACAGTGGCGCCGAGCACCACGCAGGCGAGCCCGGCCGCCGTCCCGCCACCCAGGCCGACCCGCTCCAACCAGACGAAGACCAGCAACGCCCCCGGTGGATGACCGGCGGTGTGGGTGGACCACGAGTCGGGCTGGAAGTCGAGGATCCGGTCGGCGAAGCCGGACAGCAGGTCGCCGACATCCGTCACCCCGGGCACCTCGTGCAGATACTCGGCCTGCACGGTGAGCCGCTCGGTCAACCCCGCGGACCAGCCGTCCACCAGGGCCAGCGACAGCGTCCAGAGCACCGCGGCGAGGTAGCCGACGACCAGCAGCCGATGCCACGGCAGGTCGGTTGCCCAGCGCGTGCCCCGCCAGACGACCAGCGCGGCGACGAGCAGCGCGGCGGGGGTGCCGGGCCCCAGGTGCGGCTGCCAGGAGGCGTAGAGCGGCGCCGTGTCGGCGTGCAGCCGTACGCCCTGGTGGTTGAGCAGCGCGCCGACGCAGACGGCAACGGCGAGCAGTGCCACCTCGGCACCGAGGACGATCAGGTCGGCGGACCGGGGTCGTCCCGGCCGGGTCATCATGGTCATGGTGACGGCCGACGGTACGACCTGCGACCAGGCAACCGACAGCCAGACGGCGAGACGTCAGAGAGTCGTAAGGAGTCGTTGGCGGGTAAGCGATTCGTAAGGAGCCACAGCGCTCCGGACCGCCCGTGGCGGGCCTAGCGTCGCCGGTATGCACACAACGATCGACGTGGTGCTGCCCTGTCTGGACGAGGCGGCCGCGCTCCCTGCCGTACTGGGCGGGCTACCGTCCGGCTACCGCGCCATCGTGGTCGACAACGGCTCCACTGACGGTTCGCCGGCCGTCGCCGCCGAGCACGGCGCCCAGGTTGTCCACGAACCGCGACGCGGGTACGGCGCGGCAGTGCACACCGGTCTGCTGGCGGCGCGGGCGGAGCTGGTCTGCGTGCTCGACGCGGACGGCTCGTTCGATCCGGCCGAGTTGCCCCGGCTCGTCGCGGCGGTGCTCGACGGTCGGGCCGATCTCGCCGTCGGGCGGCGTCGGCCGGTCTCGGCGGACGCCTGGCCGTGGCATGCCCGCACCGGGAACGCGCTGGTCGCCGCGCTGCTGCGGCGTCGTGGCGTGCCGGTGTCCGACATCAGCCCGATCCGGGTGGCCCGCCGGGCGGCGCTGCTGGGGCTCGGCGTCAACGACCGCGCGTTCGGCTACCCCTTGGAGCTGCTGCTCCGCGCGGCCGGGGCGGGCTGGCGGATCATCGAACTGGACGTGGGGTACGCACCCCGGGCCGTCGGCACCAGATCGAAGGTCTCCGGGTCGGTCCGGGGCACGTTACGGGCGACCCGGGACTTCGCCGGGGTGCTGCGCGCGGACGCCGGCGGTGCCCGGTGAACGTCCTGCTCGTGGTCGCGAAGGCACCGGTTGCCGGGCTGGCCAAGACGCGCCTCTGCCCGCCCGCTGATCCCACCCAGGCGGCCCGGGTCGCGGCGGCGTCGCTGTTGGACACCCTCGCGGCGGTGCGCGCCACCGCGTCGACCATTCCCGTGCTGGCCCACACCGGTCGGTTCGCCGACGCCGAGTACGGCGCGGAACTGACCGCCGCGTTGCGGGGTTGGCACCTGCTCGACCAGCGCGGCGGCACGTTCGCCGACCGCCTCGCGAACGCCCACGCCGACACCGCCGAGGCGTTTCCCGGCCGACCGGTGCTGCAGATCGGCATGGACACGCCGCAGATCCGCCCGGCCCTGCTCAGCACCGCGCTGCAGCGGCTCGCCACGCACGAGGCGGTGTTCGGGCCGGCGCTCGACGGCGGTTGGTGGGCACTCGGGCTGCGCGACCCGTCGTACGCGAGCGCGTTGCGCGAGGTTCCCATGTCGACGGCGGACACCGGTCGCCGCACCCTCACCGCTCTGCGCGGGCGCGGTCTGCACCCGGCGATCCTGCCCGTTCAGCGCGATGTCGACGAGTGGTCGGCAGCGCTGGCGGTCGCGGCCGACCTGCCCGGCACCCGGTTCGCGGAGGCCGTCGGGTCGGTGGGCGGCCACCTGACGAGCGGACGCCCCCGGTGAACGCGACGATCAGCCTCGACGGTTTCGACGTGGCGCTGGGCCGGCCCGACGGGTGGCCCGCCGACAGTGACCCGGGCGGTACCCCGGTCGGCCCGCTGCCCGCGGCCCGACCCGAGCACTGGCTGGTGCACACCGACGGGCGGCGTGACCTGTTGCCGGTTCGGCGCTGGCACGGCCCGCCCGAACCGGCGGTCGAGTCCGTCGCCGCCCGCTGCACCGGACCCACGATCGATCTCGGCTGCGGCCCCGGCCGGTTGACCAGGGCGCTCGCCCAGCGAGGTCTCGTCGCCCTCGGTGTGGACATCTCCGCCGAGGCGGTACGCCTCACCCAGGGCCGGGGCGTGATCGCCCTGCGCCGGGACGTCTTCGCGCCACTGCCCGGCGAGGGGAGATGGGCACACGCCCTGCTCATCGACGGCAACATCGGCATCGGTGGTGACCCGGTCCGACTGCTGCGCCGCTGCGGCGCCCTGATCGCGGCCGACGGAACACTGATGGTGGAGGTGGAACCCCCGGGTGCCGGGCTGTGGCGGGGACAGGCGTACGTCCTGTCCGGGCGCTCCGGTGAACGGGAGCTGCGGGGGTCGGCGTTTCGGTGGGCGCGGGTCGGGGCGGAGGCGGTGGCGCGTACCGCCGACGCCGCCGGCCTGCGGGTCGCGGACCGTTTCCGGTGCGGCCCCCGCTGGTTCGCCGAGCTGGCCCGCGCATGATCCGCCGAGCACGCATCCCCGCGCCGGAGGACTTCACCGCGTCGTCACACTCCCCGCTGGTCGCCGCCCGGCTCGGCCTCTGGCTCGGGGTGGCGTTCGGGCTGTGTTTCGGCACCGGACTGCTCAGCCACTACATCCAGCACCCACCGGGCTGGTTCAGCTGGCCGACCCGACCGGTCAACCTCTACCGGATCACGCAGGGCGTGCACGTGCTCTCCGGTGTCGCGGCGATCCCGTTGCTGCTGGCCAAGCTGTGGAGCGTCTACCCGCGACTGTTCGTCCGTCCGCCAGTGCGCCAGCCGATCCGGCTCTCCGCCCACGCCCTCGAACGGATCTCCGTCCTGGTGCTGGTGTGCGCCGCGTTCTTCGAACTGGTCACCGGCCTGTTCAACGTCGCCCAGTCGTACCCGTGGGGGTTCTTCTTCCCGACGGCGCACTACGCGGTCGCCTGGTTGGTGGCGGGCGCGGTGCTGCTGCACGTCGCGGTGAAGCTTCCGGTCGCCCGCGCGGCGCTGAAGACGCCGCTGCGGCGCGGTGCCCCGGCACCCGGGCCTGACGACTCGGTCGAGCGACGCGCGTTCCTGCGGACGTCGGCGGGGGCCGCCGGCATCGCCGTGCTGGCCACCGCCGGGGTCACCGTGCCGTGGCTGCGTCGGGTGTCGCCGTTGGCGTGGCGCTCCGCCGCCGGGCCGCAGGGCGTTCCGATCAACCGGACGGCGGCGGCCGCGCGCATCGTCGTTCCACCGGACTGGCGACTGGAGATCGTCTGGCCGGGTGGACGACGCACAGTGTCCCTGCCCGAGCTGGCGGCCCTGCCCCCACGCACGGCGCACCTGCCGATCGCCTGCGTCGAGGGTTGGAGCGCCTCGGCCCACTGGACCGGCGTGCCCGTCGTGCAGTTGCTCCGGTGGGCCGGCGCGCCCACCGGCCGACCGGTTCGGTTCACCTCACTGGAAACCGAGGGCCTGTACGCGGCGAGCACGCTCCCCGCCGTCCACGCCAGCGACCCGCTGACACTGCTCGCGCTGAGAATCAACGGCGAACAACTCTCCCCCGACCACGGTTACCCCTGCCGGCTCATCGCCCCGAGCCGCCCTGGCGTCCTGCAGACCAAGTGGGTGGCCCGGCTGGAGGTGTGGCGGTGAGGGCCGTCCGGCTGCTCCTGTTCGTGCTCGGCGCCGCGGCCACGGCGTACGGCGGTTGGCTGCTCCTCCCCCAGCTCGGCACCGCCCTGCCGTGGCT
>NZ_JAGPXZ010000581.1:0-4060 GCF_018070305.1 Micromonospora sp. M51
TCACCCCGGCCGCGTCGGTCTCCAGCGCGGCCGAGCCGAGGTGGTTGGTGAGCTGGTAGCGGATCAGCGGAACGCCGAGCGGGTTGGCCGGGTCGAAGCCGCCGACGTCGACGGTCTTGACGTCCACCTGGGCGACCGGGCCGGTGTCGTCGGCGATCGTGGTGGTCCAGCGCTCGTGCTGGAGGGTGCCGGTGACCCGGTTGCGCCGCCGGAACACGATGACCGCGCCCAGGAAGATCCATTCCAGTTGGACGCTGCCCGGCCGGTCCACGATCTTGCGCAGCCGCTGCCCGCTCGCCGCGTAGACGAACCGGGCCTCACCGCCGCCGCCGAGGTCGACCCGGCTGAGCTGGTCGCGGACATTCCACTCCAGCGCCGGCAGGTGCGGCATGACGGTCAGGTTGCCGACGGCGTCGTGCGCGTACCCGGCCGAGTAGGGGCCGTCGTCGGGGTCACCGGGGACGCTCGTGGCGGCCAGTCGGTTCGTGGCGTCGGCCGGGTCGTCCTGGTACGCGTACCGGTGGTGCCGGGTCCAGCCGGCACCCACCCCGGCCTGCGTCCGGAACCGGTGCCGGAGCACGGTGAGGTTGCCGAGCGGGTCGTACTCGTATTCCTCGGTGTAGGCGCGTACCGCGCCGGCATCGGTGAGGCTGCCGGCCGGCGGCACGTCGGTGTGGTCGCGGATCGCGTCGTTCGGCGCCCCGGCCAGCTCCCGCCCGCTCGCCCGGATCAGCTGGTAGAGCGGGTCGTAGGCGTAGTCGCTGGCGGCCGGCACCGCCGCGTTGCCGAAGAAGGTGGGCGCGCCCGGCTCGGCCACCCGGGTCACGTTGCCCACCGGGTCGTACGTGTAGCGCAGGTCGCGTACCCCGGCGGTGAGCAGCCGTTCCAACCGGAACGTCATCGGGTCGTAGAAGTATTCGGTGACCAGGCCGTTGCCGTGCCGGGCGAACCGCCGCCGGCCCAGCGCGTCGTAGTCCTGCTCGGACAGGAACTCCACCTCCGCGCCCTGGCCACGCAGCCGCGCGGTCAGCCGGCCCAGCATGCCGCCCTCAAGGTAGGTCGGTCGTAGCTCGGTGGCGTCGGGCAGGGTGACCAGTGTCGGACGGTTCAGCGCGTCGTACTCGGCGGCGGTGCCGAAGACCTCGCTCTCCAGCAGCGGCGCCGCAGCGGCCAGCAGCGCCGCGTGGTCGGGCGCGGCGGCCACCGGCGACCAGTCCGGGCCGGCGACGTCATCGGTGGCGAGCCTGCGTTCGGCCCGCCGCGGGTTGCCCTTGAAGTCGACAGCGGGGACCCGCACCTGGCCCGCCTGGTCGAACACCAGGTAGGGCACGCCGTGCAGGCCCAGCGTCGCCGCGTCCGGGTGCCGGTCGCCGAAGACCACGTACTGCACGCAGCGCTCCGCGCCGGCGGACTCCCGGACGTACACGCCCACCGGCCGGTGCAGGGCGTCGTACGTGGTGCGGAACGTCCGACCGTGCTCGTCCCAGATCCGGCGCACCCCACCGAGCACATCCTGGAACACCCACCGCTCGCCCTTCTCCGCGCTCCACGAGCGCACCCCCGCGCCGTGCATGGCGGTGGCCGCGCTGGCGATGTGCCGGCCCAGCGCGTCGTACCCGTCCGAGGACCGGCCGGTGAGGTCTCCGGTGGTGCGTACGCCGAAGCGCTGGCCGGCTCCCCGGTCGGCCACCGAGTAGACGGCCCGACCCAGGCTGTCGAAGTGGACCACGGACGGCGTGTCGGCGTGCGCGGCGGCGAGCCACGCGGCGCGGACGGCCGGGTCGGCCGGTTCCGGATCGGAGACGGCAGGGCTGCCCCGCTCGGCGTACCACTGGCTGTCGAGCACCGTGTCGTTGGCGTCGAACAACCGGTGCGACCAGGCAGTGGACTCGACCCGGCTGAGGGTTCCGTCCGGATACCGGGTCAGCACGGCCCGACCCAGCGGGTCGTAGTAGCGGATCGCGGTGGCGCCGATCTCGCGCAGCGCCGCCGCGTCCTCGTACTCGTGGGTGGTGCTGAAGTAGGGCTGGTACCGCTTCACCGGGTTGCCCTTGTTGTTGACCACCGTGCGGCCGGTGCCGACCCAGCGTGGGTCGGCGTCCACCTCGACGGCCACCCCGTCCTCCCCCACCTCGAGGGCCCTGCCGGGATGCACCCGCGACTTGGTGATCGCCACCCCACCGGTGCCGGTGCTGTACTCGTAGCTCTCCAGCCAGCGCGTGTTGGTCGGGCCGTGCCGTTCCCGGTGCAGGCCCCGGCTGTACGCGGGCTGGCCGTTGACCATCCAGTTGAACGGGTCGTAGGTGAACGTCAACGTCGGATCGTCGAGCGTGTCACCGTCCCCGGCGCCGGGCCGGCCGAGCAGCGCCGAGGCCACCACCCGGCCCAGCTCGTCGTAGCGCACCGCGCGGCGCTGCCCGTTCGGGTCGGTGACGAGGCTCGGGCCCAGCACCCGGTAGTCGTTGACGGCGGTGGTGACCGACCAGGCCGCCTGGTCGATGGTCACCCGCTCGGTGAGCAGGTGGTAGTCGTCGAAGGTGACCGCCGTCGCCAGGCCGAGCGCGTCCCGGGCCCCGTTGGACAGGTAGAAGTGCGCGGCCGGGTCGGCGGGATAGCGCAGCTCGCCCGAGGGAATCCACCAGTCCGGGCCACCGTCGAGCTGCACGTATCCGGCGGCGGCCAGGTCCGCGCCGGTGACTGCCGTGCCGTAGCCGGCAGCCAGCGCGGCCGGCGTGAAGGCGAGCTGGTACGTCTGGTGTCCCAGCCCCAGGCTGTCCCACTGCCCGGCCGGCAGCGGCGCCAACGCGTTGTCCCGGAACCGCACCTGTGACCGGGACAGCAACCGCCGCTGCGCGCTGACCCCGTCGGCCACCACCTCGTACCCGATGGGGGTGGCCGCGGCGAATCCGGCGAGCAGTTCGGCCCGGGTGAACAGCGGGCCGGCCGGGGCCAGCCCGGTCAGTTCGTGGCCGACCGCCTCGTACGCGGTGCGGAGCCGGTACGCCGGCACGGGCACCGTGTCGTCGATGTCCGGGGTGTAGCTCTGCTCGCCGTACGTGACGTGACGGCGCCGCTGCTCGACGGTCACCTCGGCGGGCAGGTCCGGGTCGGGAGTGGTGCGGCCGTAGACCACCGCGGCGGCCTGCACGACGGTGCCGTACGGGCCGAGGACCAGGTTGAGCCGGTGGCTGATCCGGGGCTCATCCGGCTCCCGGTCGTAGGAGAGGCTGACCGCCTCCCGTTCGACGGCGACGAACACCCGCGCGTCCAGCCGCTGCACCTCATACGTCTGCTCGACCACCCCGTACGGGTGTTCCTGCGCGGCACTGCCGTCGTACGAGTACACCTCCTGCCGCAGCGGCAGGCCGCGCAGCGCCCGCCGGCTCTCCCGCAGCTCCGCGGCGGAGACTCCGACCGGCAGCTCCACAGTGGATAGGTGCCGGCCGGCGTACCACTCGGCGGACAGGTCGACCGGGGCACCGGTGTGGTACCAGGTCTTCGTGGTGACCGGTGGCTGGAACAGCTCGGGCGAGGTGTCCTGATTCCCGTCGACCGCCTCGACGCCCAGCACGTGGTCCACGAACGACTCGCCGTCGATCTGCTCGACCATGCCGAAGCCGGCGAACTCCCGCTCGTCGCCGTCGTAGTGCCCGTGGTGGTAGCGGTAGCCGGTGACCAGCCGGGTCCCGGCGATCCGGTCGACCTGTTCCACCTGCTCGACGACCTGCACCGGGAACGGCAGTCGGGTCGCCCACGGCTGGCCGTTGCGCCGGTCGGCCAGTTGGAAGGCGGTGGAGGCGGCGTACCGGATGGTGGTTTCGCCGCCCAGGTTGTTCACCACCCGGGTGAGCAGGTGGGGCTTGCCGTCGGCGGCCAGGTCCAGGTAACGCACCGGACCGGAGGCGTCGCCGGGCAGCGGCGACGACCAGACCAGGCAGCCGGTGCCGGTGCCCAGCAGGTCGGTCACCGTCACCGTCGAGTCGGGCGTGACATGCGGCAGGTCGGGCCGGCCGTCCCCGGTGAGGTCCAGCAGCAGCAGGTCGGGGCTGGCCCAGTCGAC
>NZ_JAGPXZ010000582.1:0-4060 GCF_018070305.1 Micromonospora sp. M51
GTTCCGGCTGCCGGCCAGCGAGGCGGTGGTCAACCGGATGGGCTTCAACAACGCCGGGGCGGCCGCGCTGGCCGCCCGGCTGGCGGCGTTACCGCGCCCGCTCGGGGTGCCGTTGGGCATCTCGCTGGGCAAGTCCAAGGTGACACCGCTCGACGAGGCGGTCGAGGACTACCTCGCCTCGTACCGGGCGCTGCGCGGGCACGGTGACTACTTCGCCGTGAACGTGTCCTCACCGAACACCCCGGGTCTGCGGTCGTTGCAGGACCGCGCCCACCTGGACGCGCTGCTCGGCGCACTGGTGGGGGAGAAGCCGGTGCTGGTGAAGATCGCGCCGGACCTGACCGAGGCGGCGATCGCCGAGCTGCTGGAGGTCTGCCTGGCCCGGGGCGCCGCCGGGGTGATCGCCACCAACACCACCCTGTCGCGCGACGGGCTCGCCGGCGTCGACGTCGAGCGCGGCGCGCAGGCCGGTGGTCTCTCCGGTCGGCCGCTCACCGGGCGGGCCCGCGACGTGGTCGCGGTCGTGCACCGTGAGACCGGCGGCCGGCGGCCGAGCATCGGCGTCGGTGGTGTGCTGGACCCGGACGACGCGGCCCGGATGTTCGATGCCGGCGCCGCCCTGGTGCAGCTCTACACCGGCTTCATCTACCGGGGTCCGGCCCTGGTGCGGGCCGCCGTCCGCGCGACCGCCGGGTCCGCGCCCCCGTCGACGGCACCGGACCCCGTCGCCGGCCGGTGACCGTAGCCAGCCTGGTGCTGACCCGGTGCAGCCGGGGTGCAGAGCCCGCTCCGCGCCAGGGGCCCCTCGCCGGTTGTTGCCCCTTTGCTCTGCACCCGTGGACGCACCACCAGGAGCGCGGCCCCCGACCAGCGGGTGTCGCCTCCGCGGGTGCAGAGCAAAGGCAGGCGGCGAGGTGCGGGCGCGGCGGGCCGGACGGCGGCGGCGGGGCGGTTCGGCCCGGCCCGGCCCGGCCCGGCCGCAGGACGTCCGTCGTCCGGACGGTTCGAGGCACGGTGGAGTACGCGTGACACCTGAGGAGATTCTGGCCGCCGATCGGGCCCATGTCTGGCACCCGTATGCCGCGCTGCCGCCAGCGAACCCGCCGTACGTGGTGCAGAGCGCCGAGGGCGTACGGCTGCGGCTGGCCGACGGGCGGGAGCTGGTGGACGGGATGTCGTCCTGGTGGGCGGCGATCCACGGGTACCGGCACCCGGTGCTGGACGCGGCGGTGACCGACCAGCTCGGCCGGATGAGCCACGTGATGTTCGGCGGGCTCACCCACGAGCCTGCGGTGCGGCTCGCCCAGACGCTTGTCGAACTGACCCCGGACGGCCTGGAGCACGTGTTCCTGGCCGACTCCGGCTCGGTCAGCGTCGAGGTGGCGGTGAAGATGTGCCTGCAGTACCAGCGGGCTGTCGGCCGGCCCCAGCGCCGCCGGCTGGCCACCTGGCGGGGTGGTTACCACGGTGACACGTTCCACCCGATGAGCGTCTGCGACCCGGAGGGCGGGATGCACCACCTGTGGGGCGACGTGTTGCCCCGGCAGGTGTTCGCCCCGGTGCCGCCGGGCGGCTTCACCGATCCGCCCGACGACGCGTACGTGGCGGCGCTGGTGGAGACCGTCGAACGGCACGCCGACGAGTTGGCCGCCGTGATCGTCGAGCCGGTCGTGCAGGGCGCCGGGGGAATGCGTTTCCACCATCCGGGTTACCTGCGGGTGCTGCGTGAGGTGACCCGCGCGCACGGAATTCTGCTGATCTTCGACGAGATCGCCACCGGCTTCGGCCGGACCGGTGAGATGTTCGCCGCCGGGCACGCCGGTGTGACGCCGGACGTGCTGTGCGTGGGCAAGGCGTTGACGGGCGGGTACCTGACCCTCGCGGCGACGCTGTGCACCCCGGAGGTCGCCCGGGGCATCTCGGCTACCGGCGTGCTGGCGCACGGGCCCACGTTCATGGGCAACCCCCTGGCCTGCGCGGTGGCGAACGCCTCCATCGGGCTGCTGCGGGCCGGAGACTGGGCCGGCCAGGTCGCCAGGATCGGCGCCGGCCTGCGCGCCGGCCTGGAGCCGCTGCGGGGCACGCCGGGCGTGGCCGACGTGCGGGTGCTCGGCGCGATCGGCGTGGTCCAGCTCGATCACGAGGTCGACCTCGGCGCGGCCACCGCCGCCGCCGTCGCCCAGGGGGTGTGGCTGCGTCCGTTCCGCGACCTGATCTACACGATGCCGCCGTACGTCACCGACGACGTCGACCTGGCCCGGATCGCGACCGGGGTCGCGGCGGCGGTGGCGGTCGGCTGAGTCGGCCCGGTCACCGGGTCGACGGTTACCCGGGCGGGGCAGCCGTCCGGACGAGAAGAGGGGAACACTCCCATGGAGAGCTTCGGTACCCGGCTGCACCGGGCGATCACCGAGCGGGGCCCACTCTGTGTGGGCATCGACCCGCATCCCGGTCTGCTGGCCCAGTGGGGCCTTCCGGACGACGTGCACGGGCTCGACCGGTTCAGTCGAACCGTCGTCGAAGCGCTCGGTGACCGGGTTGCGGTGGTCAAGCCTCAGTCGGCCTTTTTCGAGCGATTCGGATCCCGAGGTGTGGCGATTCTTGAGTCAACTATCCGACAGTTACGAGATGCCGGCTCGCTCGTTCTGCTCGACGTCAAGCGGGGCGACATCGGCTCGACGGTGAGCGCGTACGCCGCCGCGTACCTTGACCCATCCAGTCCCGTCTATGTCGACGCGGTCACCGCGAGCCCCTACCTCGGGGTCGGCTCGCTGGCGCCGATGTTCGAGTTGGCCGCCGAGCACGGCGGCGGTGTGTTCGTGCTGGCCCTCACGTCCAACCCCGAGGGCGCGGCCGTGCAGCGGGCCGTCACCGCCGACGGCCGGACCGTGGCGCAGACCGTGATTGATGAGATTTCCCAGCTCAACAGGGGTGCGTCCCCGCTCGGGAGCTTCGGACTGGTGGTTGGCGCGACCATCGGTGACACCGGTCACGACCTGTCCGGAGTGGGGGGCCCGCTGCTCGCTCCGGGGCTCGGCGCGCAGGGTGCCGGCGCGGCCGATCTGCGTACCGTCTTCGGTTCCAGCCTCGCCTCGGTGCTCCCGTCGTACTCCCGGGAAGTGCTCTCGGCGGGCCCCGACGTGGGCGCGTTGCGGGCCGCCGCGGACCGCGTTCTGGTCGACTGCCGGGCCGTTCTGCCTGCCCGGTGACTGACTGACGGGTCGGTCACTCTACGGTGATCATGCGGCCCCCACGTTGCCGAAAGCTCCGTTGGCCGCTAGTTTTCCCCGCGCTGGGAACCATGGACCCCTTGGTTCACAGCGACACCACGTTTCACAGATGCGGCGGTGCGCCCCGCCCGCCGCGATAGGGACCTGAGGAGAACTGGTGCCGCTCCCGTCACTGACCCCCGAACAACGCGCTGCCGCGCTCGAGAAGGCCGCGGAGATCCGCAAGGCCCGTGCTCAGCTGAAGGAGCAGCTCAAGCAGGGCAAGACCACTCTCGGTGCCGTCCTCGAGCGGGCCGAGAGCGACGACGTCGTCGGCAAGCTCAAGGTGTCGGCCGTCCTGCAGGCCATGCCGGGCATCGGCAAGATCCGGGCTACCCAGATCATGGAGAAGCTCAAGATCGCCGACAGCCGTCGCCTGCGTGGCCTCGGCGAGCAGCAGCGCAAGGCACTGCTTGGAGAGTTCGCCGCCAACTGAACCTGGCAGCGTGTAGAAACAAGCAGTGAGCACGGATGACGAGGCGCGCCCGGCGGCTCGGCTCACTGTCCTGGCTGGACCTTCGGGATCCGGCAGGGAGAGTGTCGTCGAGCTCGTCCGGGCGCGTTCTCCGTCCGTGTGGATCCCGGTCGCGGCAACCACCAGGCCGCGCCGGGAGTCGGAGATCGACGGGGTGGACCGCGTCTTCCTCGCCCCCGCCGAGTTCGATCGCCGGATCGTCGACGGTGAGCTGCTGGAATGGTCCCGGATCGGTTCCTACCGCCGGGGCACCCCGTACCCGCCGCTGCGCGCCCGGCTCGACGCCGGGCAGCCGGTGCTGCTCCCGCTCGACCTG
>NZ_JAGPXZ010000583.1:0-4049 GCF_018070305.1 Micromonospora sp. M51
CAGCCACCCCGGCCTGGAGCGCCACGATCAGATAGAGCCGCATCCGCTGGCGACTCTCCCGCACGGCCCGCCCGGCGCGGGTCCGCAGCCTGCCCGCCGTCCGCGTCCCGGCCGTGAGTCTCATGGCGGGGGCTACCCGGCCCGGCCCCCGACCGAACCTGCGCCGAACGGCTACGCCGGGTACGCCATCGCCGCGGTGAGGGCGACCACCCCGGGCAGCCGGGTGTCCTGGCGCAGGAACTGCACCACCACCGGCACCGGGGAGCGCAGCAGACAGCCGTACGGCCGGTCGAGCCGCACCGCCTCCGGGTCGATCAGGTCGTTGAGTCGCACGTGGCGCACCCGACGGGCGTCGACGGTGATGGCGTACGGGCCGACCGGCTCGGCGTCGGCGTAGTAGAGGTGCAGTTCGGTGTCGGCGCGGGTGTCGGTGGTGTTCAGGACGCACAGCTGGTCGAAGCTGGTGAACGCCGGCTCCGGGCCGGTGCTGGGGAACGGGATGTGCCCGCCCGGCACGACCCACAGGCGGGCCCCGATCTCGGTCATCAGCTCTCCTCCAGCAGCCGGGCGAGGTCGGGGCTGAGGAACACCCCGTCCGGGTCGAGCCGGCGGCGGGCGTCCTGGAAGTCGTCCCACCGCGGGTAGAGCGGCCGCAGGTCACGGGCAGTCATCCAGTGCTTCTTGCCCCAGTGCGGCCGGCCGCCGTACTGACGGAAGACCGCCTCCATGTCCCGGAAGTAGTCCTCGTACGGCAGCGACGTGTTCTGCAGGCAGGCGATGGTGGTGGTCGGTCGGCCGTACGCGTTGCTCAACCAGATGTCGTCGGCGGCGATGGTGCGCACCAGGACCCGCCAGCCGACGACGGTGCGGTGCCGTTGCAGGATCCGGCGTCGGACCTCGGCGAAGCAGGCCGGGAACGCCTCCGACGGCAGCATGTACTCGATCTCCTCGAACCGCAGCTCCCGTTCCCGGGGGATGGTGCGGTGGATCGGACCGGACCGGATCTCGTGGGGCGCACCCCACGGGCCGGAGTCCGGCACCCGTGGCGCGGCCCACACCCGTTCGCCGGACGTCCCGTCCGACCGGTTGAGGGTGCGGATCTGGGTCTGGTCGCTGCGCGGGTACCAGTAGAAGTCCATGTTGCGGTTGGTGTGCTGCATCTCGGCGAGGTGGTCGAGGGTCCAGTCGACGTGCGCGCACCACGCCCGACGGCGCAGCTCGTACTGCTGTTGCACGTCCAGGGTGACCTGGGTGACCACCCCGAGAGCGCCCAGCGAGAGCCGGGCCGCCGGCAGCAGGTCCGCGTTGTCGTCGGCGGAGATGTCCAGCACCTCGCCGGTGCCGGTGACCAGGCGGACGCCGACCACCTGGGTGCACAGGTTGCCGAAACCGACGCCGGTGCCGTGCGTGCCGGTGGCGGTCGCGCCGGCGATCGACTGGTAGTCCACGTCGCCGAGGTTGTCCATGGCCAGCCCGGCGTCGTACAGGCCCTCACCGAGGGCCTTGAGTTTGGTGCCCGCACAGGCCCGCGCCCGGTCGGCGTCCTCGGCGATGACACCGGCGAGCCGGTCGACGCTGAGCAGGATGTCGTCGGTGCGGGTCAGCGGGCTCGACGAGTGGCCCGACCCGACCGGCCGGATCGTCCGCCCGGACTCCCGCGCCCGGACGACCAGCTCCCGCACCGCGTCCTCGTCGGCCGGCTCGGCGAACTCCCTCGGGGTGAACGAGAGGCTGCCGGACCAGTTGACGAACTGTCGCATGCGGCGGGGTACCCACCGGCATGACCGGTAGTCGCGTTTCCGCGCCGACCCGCCGGGTAGGCAGTCGCGTGCCGGCCTTCGGCTCCGCGAGCACGCCGCCGATCGACTCGTACGCGTTCCTCTCCGACACCCACACCGGGGCGCTGATCGGCGCGGACGGCGCTGTCGACTGGTTCTGTGTGCCGCACTTCGAGGGCGACGCGGTCTTCGCCCGGCTGCTGGACCGTCGCGTCGGTGGCGCGTTCACCTTCTCCGTCGCCGCTGACGCCGCGCCGGTCCGCCGGTACCTGCCCGGCACCCTGGTGGTGGAGAGCGCGTACCGGGCCGCCGGTGGCACCGCGACCGGTCAGGACTTCCTCGCCGTCCGGACCGGCGACGAGGCGCAGCCGTTCCGCGCGGACATGCTGCTGGTGCGCCGCCTGCACGTGCGCGCCGGGTCGGTGCGGGTACGAGCCGAGGTGACACCGCGCCCCGGGTACGGTTCCCGCCCGGTGGACTGGCGGTGGGACCACGGCCAGTGGGTGGCCGCCGAGGCGGGGCTGCGGCTGCGTTCCGGGCTGTCGTTCCGGGTCGACGGCGCGACGCTGCGCGCCGAAACGGTGCTGCGCGCGGGGCAGACGGTCGACGTACTGCTCGGTTACGGCCCCGGCCGCATCGACGAGGTCGACCCGGCCGAGCTGCTGGCGCGGACCTGCCGGACCTGGCGGGAGTGGACGGACCGTACCGACTACACCGGGCGGGGCAGCGCCGAGGTGCGGCACAGCGCGGCCGTCCTGCGGGGCCTGTCGTTTGACGAGACCGGTGCGTTGCTCGCCGCGCCGACCGCCTCGCTGCCCGAGGAGATCGGCGGCGTGCGCAACTGGGACTACCGCTTCACCTGGCACCGCGACGCCGCGCTGCTGCTGCTCGCGCTGTTCCGGCTGGGTCACGCCGAGGAGGGCCGTCGTTACCTGCACTTCCTGCTCACCATGTGCGATTGTGCCGGCGAGGTTCTCACCCCCCTCGTCGGGATCCACGGGGTGACCCGCGAGGAGGCGGTGCTTGAGCACCTCGACGGGTACGCCGACTCACGGCCGGTGCGTATCGGCAACGAGGCCGCCCACCAGCTGCAGTTCGACACGTACGGGCACGTGCTCGACGCCACGCTGTCGTACCAGCAGCTCACCGGTGAGTTGACCACTGAGCAGTGGCAGGTGCTGCGCCGGCACGTGGACACCATGGCCACCCGGTGGCGGGAGCCGGACCACGGCGTCTGGGAGATCCGCGGGCCGCTGCGGCACTACGTCAACTCGAAGATGATGGCCTGGGTCTGCCTCGACCGGGGCATCCGCCTCGCCAACCTGGTCGGCGACCACGACGCCCCCGTCGAGCGGTGGCGCCGGGAGCGTGACGCCATCCACGCCGAGGTCGTCGAGCGTGGGTTCGACACCGGCGTCGGCAGCTTCGTGCTGGCGTACGACTCGACCGAACTCGACGCGTCGTTGCTGCGGATGCCCCTGGTCGGGTTCCTCGCCGGTGACGACCCGCGGGTGCTGTCCACCATCGATCGCATCCGGCGGGATCTGGCCGTCGCCCCGGCGCTCATCCGCCGGTACACGGCCGACGACGGGTTGCCCGGGCAGGAGGGCGCGTTCCTGCTCTGCTGCTTCGAGCTGGTCTCGGCCCTGGTCCTGGCGGGGCGACGCGAGCAGGCCGCCGAGTTGTTCGACCAGTTGTGCGGGTACGCCGGGCCGCTCGGCCTGTACGCCGAGCAGCTCGACGCCGACGGCACTGCGTTGGGCAACTACCCGCAGGCCTTCACCCACCTGGCGTTGATCGATGCGGCGCTGAACCTCGACGGTGCCGGCGACCGCGACGCGCTGCACGCGTGGGCGCAACGGGCGGCGCGACCGGGAACAGCCGACGGCTGACCGCGTCTCGGTGAGGTCCCAGCGCGTGTCCGCAGCGTGCCGGCGTGCCCGGCCGTCGCTGCCGCATTCTGTGCCGAGTCTGGGAGTCCGCCGATGTGCCCGCGACGGCAACGGGGACCAGCGTACGGTGATGGACAAGTCCGGCTTTCCGGGTTAAAAGCCTCATTGGTGATGACCGGGATGCCGGTGTCGAGACGGCGAGGGCAAGGAGCGATCCGTGGAACATCTGGCCTACCTGGACGCGGGGTCCGGCAGCCTGATCGTGCAGGCGGTCGTGGGCGGGGTGGCCGGCGCCGCGGTCGCCGCGAAGCTCTACTGGCGACGGCTCGTCGACCGGTTCCGCCGGCAACCCACCGACCAGCGCTGAGCAGGCCAGTCC
>NZ_JAGPXZ010000584.1:0-4031 GCF_018070305.1 Micromonospora sp. M51
CAACGGATCAACAAACGGCGAAAAAACTTCCGCGCCGCCCGTCGGGTGGACGATCAGCGGCGTACCGAGAACAACCCCGGCGGTGGCGGATCCGAACCCGTCGCGTCGGCGTCCCGCACGACCTGCGCGCCACCGACGAAACGGTCCAGCTCGTCGCCGGCCACCACCCGGCCCGGAAACCAGTCACCGGCGGCCCGTCTGGTCAACTCCGGCACCGGCGGCTGGGACCGCCCGGCGACCAGCACCAGATTGCCGTACCGGCGCCCGCGCAGCACCGCCGCGTCGCCGACCAGACAGGCCTGCGGCAGCACCGACCGGACCGTGGCGACCTGCCCCCGGGCGTGCCGCAACGGCGGGCCGTCGGCCAGGTTCGCCAGGTACCAACCGGCCGGGCGGAGCACCCGGGCCACCTCGGCCGCGTACTCCAGCGACGTGAGGTGCGCCGGGGTACGCGCCCCGGCGAACACGTCGGCGACCACCACGTCGTAGCTGGCCTCCCGGGTAGACGCCAACACCGCCCGGGCGTCCTGCACCCGAACCTTCAACCGGGGGTCCGACGGCCAGGGCAACGCCCGACGGACCAACTCCACCAGCGCGCCATCCACCTCGGACACCCGCTGGGTCGACCCCGCCCGGGTGGCGGAGACGTACCGGGGCAGGGTCAGGGCGCCGCCACCCAGATGCAGCACCCGCAGCGGCGCGCCGGCCGGCGCGACCAGATCCACTGCGGCAGCCAGCCGACGCACGTACTCGAACTCCAGGTGAGTGGGGTCGGCCAGGTCGACGTGCGACTGCGGCGCGCCATCCAGCAGCAACGTCCACGAGCCGGCCCGGTCCGGATCCGGCACCAGCTCCGCCAGCCCGGTGTCCACCTGCTCGACCACCCGCTCAGCCGCCCGTTTACGCCCCATCGGAACCAGTATCCGCGTTCAACGGGCGGCGCGGGCCGCTGTGGTCAACGCGCGGTGCAGCAGCCGGGAATCACCCAGCAGGGCCCGCAGTCGGCGCTCCAGACCGGCGATCGGGATCAGGTTCTGCGGGGCCCGCGGGTCCTTGTACGGGGTGGACGCGAAGCGCGGCAGGGTCACCAACGACAGATCGGCCAGCTCGATCGCCGCCTCGACCGGCAGGTCGGCGGAGCACTCCACCCGGACGATGCCCGCCCACGGCGCGCCGATCGCCACCGGCAGCCGCAGATACCACGACCAACCGCCCCAGGCGGTGCCGAGCCGGAACACCGGGGACCGCTCACCCGACGCCATCCCGGTCACCACGGCGGTCAGCCGAGCATCCAGATACTGACTGTGCTGCGTCTTGATGTAGCCCAGAGTGCGCGGCAACTGCCGACGACTGCGCAACGGGCCGTCCACCACCAACAGGTCACCGTCGACCCGGGCCGCGTCGGACACCGCCACCTCCAACGCGGTCAGCGGACCCTGCACGGCGGCCGGAAGCTTCGCCAACTCACCGGTGCCACCCACCCGGTGCACCGGGTAACGGATCGCGCCCGCCACCACATCCCGCGCCGACGGGCTCGCGGTGAACAGACCCCTACCAACCTGGGTGCCCGCCAACTGCGCCGCACCCCGGCCCAGGTCACAGCGGACCACCCCGGCCGCGTACGAGGCCGCCAACCCGGGAAACGACCCGCCGTCGGTCTCGGCCGTCCAGATGCTCGCGTCGATCCGACGCACCCCGTCGACCAGCAACACCACGTCGGGTGCGCGCACCCCGGGGCGTACCCCGATCGCCCGCCAGTCCACGGCGGGCAGCTCCACGTCCGCGTCGACCTGGGCGCTGCTCGGCGCGGCCGGCCCGGCCGCCGACGCCTCGAACGACGCCCCGTACGCCGGATCCCACGAGTCGACGAAGAACGCTGCGTCGCCCCGCACGTTCACCGGGCTCGCCTGTCGTTCGCGACTGCGGGGCTCCGCTGCGCGGCACTCCTCGCGCTCACCGGCCGGTCCGTTCCACCCGGGCGGAGCGGGCGTCCTTGCGCACCTCGAAGCGGACCGGGATCCGCTCGGCCAACGCCGGCACGTGGGTGACCACGCCGACCATCCGATCGCCCCGGGCCGCCAGGTTCTCCAGGGTCGCCGCCACCGTGTCCAGCGTGGCGGCGTCGAGGGTGCCGAAACCCTCGTCCAGGACGATCGACTCCAGGCTCGCCGCCGTGGTGGACATCCCGGCCAACTGTTCGGAGAGCGCCAACGCCAACGCCAGCGACGCCTGGAACGTCTCACCGCCGGAGAGGGTGCGCACCCCCCGACGCAGCCCGGCGTCGTGGTGGTCGACGACGACGAACTCACCCTTGTCGTGCACCAGCTCGTACTGCCCGTTGGACAACTCCCGCAGAATCCCCGACGCACCGTCGACCAGCAGGTCCAACGCCTCGGCCAGCAACCACCGCTCGAAGTTGTTGGCCCGCAGGTGCCCGGCGAGCGCGCGCGCCACCTGCGCCTCCCGCTCGTGCCCCGCCCGCTGCTCGCGCAACGCACCGGCCTGCTCGCGACGCTCGTGCAGCCGCCGCCGGTCGGCGTCGGCCCGCTCCACCGCCACCGTCGCCGCGTGCACCGGATCGTCCCCCACCGGCACGTCGGCGTCGGCGAAGATGGCCGCGATGGCCCGTTGCACCCCGTCGGCCACCGACTCGGCCGCCGCCACGGCAGCGGCCCGACCGTCCCGGTCGGCGCGGCGGCGGTCCGCCTCGCTGGTCGCCCAACCGGTCAGCGTCGACCAGGCGGCGGCCACATCGTCCCGGTCGGTCGCCGGGGGACCGAACCGGGCCAACCCGTCCCGGGCGGTGTCGAAGGCCCGCCACGCCGCCCGCAGCCGCTCCTCGGCGGCATCCACAGCGGCCCGGGCCTGGCGAGCGGTCTCGCGGCCGGCCCGGACCGCCGTCGCCGCCTCGTCCAGTGCGCGCCGCAACCGGGCGTGCTCGGCCAACTCCCGGCGCAGCACGGCCGGCTCGGCAGCCCCGGAAAGCTGCCCGTCCAGCTCGGCCAGCCGGGCCTCCAGCTGCTCCTGCCGGGCCCGCGCCTGCACCAGCAGCCGCTCCAGCTCACGCGCCGCCGCGTCCCGCTGCCGCACCGTCTCCTGCGCGGCCTTGGTCGCGGCCCGCGCGGCCTTGCCGGCCGCCGTCGCGGCGGCCACCGCCGAATCGGCCGGCACCGCCGGCACCTCGGCCACCGGCTGCTCGCACACCGGGCACGTTGCCCCCGCATGCAGGTGCACCCGCAGGCTGACCGCCAGGTCGGTGGCCTTCGCCTCCTCGTGCGCCCGGAAGGCCGCCTCCAGGTCCGCGTCGGCCCGCTCGGCGACCGCGCGGGCGTCGACCAGCGCCGCCACCGCCGTGGTGTGCTCGTCGTGCGCCGTGCGCACCGCCTCGCGGACCTGCCGGTCGCGGGGCATCGGCACCGCGTACGGCACGGCGGGCATCACCAGTCGCGGGAGCATCGCGGTGGTGAGGGTGTCCAGCGCGGCGCTGATCCGCAGCGCGTCGGGGACCGAGATCCGGTCGGCGAAGAGCACCCGCATGGTGGTACGCAGGACGATCCGGGTCAGTTCGGCGCCGCCGTCGATCGGGCGACCGGTGCGGGCCGGTTCGAGCCACTCGTCGACCGCCTCGTTGATCGCCTCGGCCATCTTGTCGACGAGCGTCTCGGCCCGCTTGGCGGTGAACAACGGCTGCAGCGCGCCTCGGCTGGACTCCCAGACCGCACCCTCGGCGACCAGGATGGCGTCACCGACGATCCGGCGAACGGGTCGCCAGAGCAGCCCGTCGCCGTCCCGGATGTAGTTGGCAACGTTGTCGCGCAGGACGCGTTGCAGGTGCTCAGGATGGCTGACCAGGTAGGGGCGGAACGAGCCGAGGTTGAGCCGGACGACCTCGCCGGCGGCGGCATCCGCGAAGTCGACGAGCGCGCCCAGCGGATCACGGACCAGCGCGGGCAGCGCGCGTCGTGCCGGGATCGTCCGGGGCTCGGTGCTGACGGTGGCGGAGCGCGCCTCGGACACCTGCGACATCGAAC
>NZ_JAGPXZ010000585.1:0-4027 GCF_018070305.1 Micromonospora sp. M51
AGCACTTCGAGAAGGCGCTGGACCTGCGTGGGGCCGGCGACGCCGAACTGCTGGAGCGGGTCCGGGTGGCCCTCGACGCGGTCACCGTCCGGGCCGAGGCTGATGGCTTCGGGCCGTACCCCCGGGGTCGGGACGAGGTCCTCGACCGGGACCGGCCCCCGTTGCCGGACCGGGACGGGCAGCTGTGGGGTTACACCAGCCAGGACGGCGAGGTGGTCATTCCCGCCCGGTACGCCGAGGCGCAGCCCTTCCACGACGGGTTGGCCTGGGTCCGCCGACCGGACAGCGACCGCTGGTCGTTGATCAACCTGCTCGGTACGACGGTGATCCCGCCGTCCTTCCGGGCCGCGCATCCGTTCAGCGACGGCCTGGCCTGGGTGGTCGGCGAGGGCGGTTGGACGGCGATCGACGCGACCGGGGCGGTGCAGGTCGCACCCAACTTCGCCGAGGTAAGACCATTCCGGCGTGGGCTGGCCGCGGTGCGGCGCGAGGGGTGGGGGGCGGTCGACCGGACCGGCCGGATCGTCGTGCCCACCCGTTACCACGGCTTCGTCACCGAGTTGGCCGACGGCCGGCAGGTCGACGGTTTCACCGATGAGGGGCTGGCCGTGGTCGACGTGGCGGGCCGGCGGGGTGTGGTGGACCGCACCGGCACGGTGCTGGTCCCGCCGGCGCACCCGATGCTGGTCATCCACCCGGTGGCGTTCCTGATCGAGAGTGGCAACGGGCGGTGGGGTGCGCTGGACCGGCGCGGCGTGCCGCTCATCGACCCGGTGTACGGCGATCGCGCCGAGGTGCTGGAGGAGATCGACCGACTACTCACCGACGCCAATCCGGTGCTCTGAGTCATCGGTCGCCAATGATGATCCACTAGGGCTAGGGTCGGTACATGGAATTCCGACACCTGGGCCGTTCCGGCCTGATGGTCAGCGAGATCTCGTACGGCAACTGGATCACCCACGGTTCGCAGGTCGAGGAGGACGCGGCGTTCGCGTGCGTCCGGGCCGCCCTCGACTCGGGGATCACCACGTTCGACACCGCCGACGGGTACGCCGGGGGGCGGGCCGAGGACGTGCTCGGCCGGGCGTTGCAGAACGAGCGCCGGGAAAGCCTGGAGATCTTCACCAAGGTCTACTGGCCGACCGGGCCCAGCCGCAACAACCGTGGACTGTCCCGCAAGCACATCATCGAGTCGATCAACGGCTCGCTGCGCCGACTGCGCACCGACTACGTGGACCTCTACCAGGCCCACCGCTACGACTACAGCACCCCGTTGGAAGAGACGATGGAGGCGTTCGCGGACGTCGTCCACTCCGGCAAGGCGCACTACATCGGCGTCTCCGAGTGGAGCGCCGACCAGCTGCGCGCCGCCCACCCGCTCGCCCGGGAGCTGCACATCCCGCTGGTCTCCAACCAGCCCCAGTATTCGATGCTCTGGCGGGTCATCGAGGCCGAGGTCGTGCCGGCCAGCGAGGAACTGGGCATCGGGCAGATCGTCTGGTCGCCGATCGCGCAGGGCGTGCTCTCCGGCAAGTACCTGCCGGGCCAGCCGCCGCCGGCCGGTTCCCGCGCCACCGACGAGAAGTCGGGTGCGGGGTTCATCTCCCGGTTCATGAACGACGACGTGCTGACCCGGGTCCAGCAGCTCAAGCCGCTCGCCGAGCAGGCCGGGCTCGCCGTGGCGTGGGTGCTGCAGAACCCGAACGTCTCGTCGGCGATCATCGGCGCGTCTCGCCCCGACCAGGTGCACGACAACGTGAAGGCGGCCGGGGTGAAGCTCGACGCCGACCTGCTCACGGCGATCGACGACGCTATCGCTCCGATCGTCGAGCGGAACCCGGCGAAGACCGAGTCCCCCGCGAAGCGTCCCTGACGCCGTTCCGGCCCGGCCGGCGCGAACCTCCACGCCGACCGGGCCGGGCCCGCTGCGCTCCGCCCGTCACCGGGCCCGCTCAGCTCCGCCCGTCACCGGGCCCGCTCAGCTCTGCCAGAAGCGGATCAGCTCCAGGCCGGTGGCGTAGAGCCACGAGGGCAGACCGAGCAGGTCACCGACCGCGAAGACCGCGTCGAAGAACCACCCGCCGATGCGCGGGTTCCACAGCAGCGCGAAGAGCAGGATGAAGCCGTACGGCGCGAACAGGTCGTACATCTTGCGCCACTGCGGGTTGAGCCACGGCTGGAGCATGTTGCCGCCGTCCAGGCCGGGCACCGGCAGCAGGTTCAGCACACTGGCGGTGAGCTGGAGGAAGGCGAGCAGCGCCACCCCGGCCCAGAACTCCACCGGGCCACCCGACCGGGTGCCGAGTTGCACCGCCACCACCAACACCAGCGTGAACAGCACGTTCGTCGCCGGGCCGGCGAGGCTGACCAGGGTGTGCCGCAGTCGGCCCGGGATGGCGTGCCGGTCCACCCAGACCGCGCCACCCGGCAGGCCGATGCCGCCGAGCAGCACGACCACCACCGGCAACACGATCGACAGCAACGGGTGGGTGTACTTGAACGGGTTGAGCGTCAGGTAGCCGCGATGGGCGATGTCCCGGTCGCCGGCCCGGTAGGCCACCACCGCGTGGGCGTACTCGTGCAGGCAGAGCGACACCAGCCAGCCGGACACCACGAAGAGGAACACGTTGAACCGGACGTTGCCGTACCCGTTCCAGGTCAGCACCCCGCTGACCGCGAAGAGGGCGACCAGGCCGAGGAAGACCGGGCTGGGCCGGAACGCCGCCCGGGGCACGCCGAGGACCAGCCCGTCGCCGCCCGGGCGGTCGTAGGCCATCACTCGGCCGTGGGCAGCAGGCTCATCCGGTACTCCACCCGGTCGTCCTCCACGAGCGCGACCGAGGTGACGCCGGACGCCGCGAGCTCCCGCCAGGTCTGACCGATCCAGGATTCGGCGTCGGCCTGGCTGCCGAACGACTCCGCCGGCCCCTCGACCGTCTGACCGTCAGTGCCCTCGTACCGCCAGCTCCACGCCATGCCGCGTCTCCCCTCGCCGCTGAAGTCCCCGTGGGACGAACCCCCGCCAGCGTAGTCGGCCCGGCGCGCAACGGCCGCTCGCTCGCCCCGGCAGGGAACCCACGGGGTGGATCAATCCGATTGACGCCGGCCGGTACGGTGGCTCGGTGTTGACGCGGGGAGTGCTGCTCGGCGACCGGTACCGGCTGGGCGAGCGGGTGGCGACAGGTGGGATGGGCGCGGTCTGGCGCGGCACGGACGTGTTGCTGGAACGCGAGGTCGCGGTGAAGGTGCTGCTGCCGTCGCTGGTCGCCGATCCGGAGTTCACCACCCGGTTCCGGGCCGAGGCGCGGATGCTCGCCGCGCTGCGGCACCCGGGCGTGGTCCCGGTGCACGACGTGGGGCAGGCGGTGCTCGACGACGGCAGCCAGGTCGACTACCTGGTGATGGAGTACGTCGAGGGCGAGCCGTTGTCCGCCCGGGTGCGCGCGGTGGGGCGGCTGGATCCGGCCACCACCATGTCGGTGCTGGCCCAGGCCGCGGACGCGCTGCACACCGCCCACCTCGCCGGCATCGTGCACCGGGATGTGAAGCCGGGCAACCTGCTGGTCAAGGCCGACGGCACCGTGGTGCTCGTCGACTTCGGCATCGCCCGGTCCCGGCACATGGCCGGGCTCACCGCCGCGAACATGGTGCTCGGCACCGCCTCGTACATGTCCCCCGAGCAGGCCACCGGGCAGCCCGTCTCGGCCGCCACCGACGTCTACGCGCTCGGCGCTGTGGCGTACTTCTGCCTTGCCGGGCAGCCGCCCTTCCACGGTGACAATCCCCTCGCGGTGGCGCTGCGGCACGCCCAGGAGGACCCGGCGGCGCTACCGGCGGACACTCCGCCGGCGGTCGCCGCCGTGGTGGCCGGCGCGCTGGCCAAGCGTGCGGAGGACCGGTTCGGCAGCGCCGCTGTGTTGGCCGCTGCCGCCGCCGATGCCCGCGACGCCACCCTGGCGAGCATCCCGGTCTCTGCCCGCCCACCGTGGGCGCTGGCAGCTCCGACCCCGGGCGTCGCGGCCTCCGC
>NZ_JAGPXZ010000586.1:0-4020 GCF_018070305.1 Micromonospora sp. M51
GCTACCAGCCTCGGTTGATCCACGCGACTTCCGGAGCGTCTCCATCTGGTGCAAGCGATTCGCGGTCTCGTTCGGCGCGGCCGAGCTCACGCGCGCCTGACCGCTGTCACCGCAGGCGCAACGCACCGGACACGACATTGACATCTTTCACTGTCCGTTCTAGCGTCTGAGCGAATCGATTCGACGGCCGACTGGTCCCGCGTGGGCGGCGAGACCAGTGGCGGAAACCTGTGTCGATGAGCCGGCCGGGGTCCCGTGGACACATCACATCCGCTGGGTTTCTTCCGGGGCGAACGCGGTCGGCGCGGGTGACCCGGTCTGTCGTGGCGGTGTGCGGGTGGCCCCGCGCACCCCCTTTCCATCAGTTCGTGCCGAGTGGCGGGAGCCCCTTCATGACAAGACGTAGACCCATCCTTGGTCTCCTCGCGACGGCGGCGGCCGTCGTCGTGACCGTGAGCGCGGCGGCGTTGGCCGGTGGCGTGCGCACCACCGCGTCGGCAGCGGAGATCGGCGCGGCAGCGGCGACCGCCGGGTGCGGCAAGGCACCCACGTTGACCAGCGGCCAACGCTCCATCCAGAGCAGCGGCCAGAACCGCAGTTTCATCCTGAGGATCCCGGAGAACTACGACCGCAACCACGCCTACCGATTGATCTTCGGATTCCACTGGAACGGCGGCACCGCCAACGACGTCGACGGCGGCGGGTCCGACGGGGCGGCCTGGTCCTACTACGGGTTGCGGCAGCAGGCCAACAACAGCACCATCTTCGTCGCCCCGCAGGGCAACGGCAACGGCTGGGCCAACCCCGGCGGCCAGGACGTCACCTTCGTCGACGACATGATCAGGGTGATCGAGGCGGACCTCTGTGTCGACACCACGCAACGCTTCGCGCTCGGCTTCAGCTACGGCGGCGGCATGAGCTACTCCCTCGCCTGTTCCCGGCCCACCGTCTTCCGCGCTGTCGCGGTCTACTCCGGCGGGCAGCTCAGCGGATGCAGCGGCGGCACCCAGCCGGTCGCGTACATGGGAATCCATGGCATCGGGGACCCGGTGCTCAACGTGTCCGCCGGACGGTCGCTGCGCGACACGTTCGTGCGCAACAACGGGTGCACCGCACAGAACCCACCCGAGCCGAGGGCGGGCAGCCTGACCCACATCACCACCACCTACTCCGGCTGCCGGGCCGGCTATCCGGTGGTCTGGGCCGCCTTCGACGGCGGGCACACCCCCGGCCCGGTGGACGGCGGCGGGGACAGCGGCGCCAGGACCTGGACCAAGGGCGAGGTGTGGAAGTTCTTCACCCAGTTCGGTAGCACCGACCCCACCACGCCACCGCCGACCACCCCACCGCCGACCACCCCGCCGCCGAGCGGCACGTCGGCAGTGCGCAACACGTCCTCCGGACGGTGCCTGGACGTCAACGGCGCCTCGCAGACCAACGGCGCGGCGGCGATCATCTGGGACTGCCACGGCCAGAGCAACCAGAGCTGGACCTCGACCGCCGCCCAGGAGCTGCGGGTCTTCGGCGGCAAGTGCCTCGACGTCAACGGCGCCGGCACCGCGAACGGCAGCTCGGTGATCATCTGGGACTGCAACGGCCAGTCCAACCAGAAGTGGCTGCTCAACGCCGACGGCTCGATCACCGGAGTTGGGTCGGGCCGGTGCCTGGACACGGTCGGCAACGGCACGGCCAACGGCACGCGCATCCAGATCTGGGACTGCACCGGCGCGGCCAACCAACGATGGAGCCGGAGCTGAGCCCGGTGATGTTCCCGATGCTCACCCACGCACAAGGAGACTCAGTCGTGCCACTTCGCAAACACACCACGCCCTGGCCGGGGGCAGTCCTGGCCGTCCTGGTTCTGATCGCCGTCGGCATGTACGTCGTCACGACCGTCGCGCCGGCGGCAGCGGCCACCACTGCCGGCTGCGGCAAGGCACCCGGGCTGACCAGCGGCACCCACACCATCCAGAGCAGCGGAAAGAGCCGCAGCTTCATCCTTCGGTTGCCGGACAACTACAACAACACCTATGCCCACCGGCTGGCCTTCGGGTTCCACTGGTTGGGCGGCACCGCCAACCAGGTCGCCTCGGGCGGCACCGACGGGGCCGCCTGGGCCTACTACGGCATGCTCTCGCAGGCCAACAACACGACGATCTTCGTCGCCCCGCAGGGCCTCAACAACGGCTGGGGCAACACCAACGGTGAAGACGTGACCTTCACCGACGACATGATCCGTGTGATCGACAACGCCCTCTGCGTCGACACCACCCAACGTTTCTCGGTCGGCTTCAGCTACGGCGGCGCGATGAGCTACTCGTTGGCGTGCTCCCGCCCGACGGTGTTCCGGGCGGTCGCCGCAATCGCCGCCCCGGGAGCGATCAGCGGATGCAGCGGCGGCACCCAACCGGTGGCGTACCTGGGGATTCACGGCATCAACGACAACATCGCCAGCGGACGGTCGCTGCGTGACAGGTTCGTCCGGAACAACGGCTGCGCCGCGCAGACCCCGCCGGAGCCGAGGGCGGGCAGCCTGACCCACATCACCACTGCCTACTCCTGCCAACCCGGATACCCGGTGCTCTGGGCGGCGTTCGACGGCGGCCACCAGCAGGGTCCGGTGGACGGGTGCGCCGGCTGCGAGAGCGGCGCGCGGAGCTGGGTCAAGCAGGAGGTGTGGCGGTTCTTCACCCAGTTCGGCTCCGACGTGCCGCCCACCACTCCCCCGCCGACGACCCCACCGGCCGGCCAGCAGAACGTGCTGATCGTGGGCGGCCAGTCCGGCCGGTGCATCGACATCCCCAACTCCAGCACCAGCAACGGCGTCCGCCCGCAACTGTGGGACTGCCACGGTGGGACCAACCAACGGTGGACCCACACCGCCAACCGCACCCTGACCGTCTACGGCAACAAGTGCCTGGACGCCAGCGGAGCGGGCAGCAGCAACGGCACCGCGGTGATCATCTGGGACTGCAACGGCCAAGCCAACCAGCAGTGGAACGTGAACGCCAACGGCACCATCACCGGAGCCCAGTCGGGGCTGTGCCTCGACGCCATCGGTTCCGGCACCGCCAACGGGACGCAACTTCACCTCTGGGCCTGCCACGGCGGCGCCAACCAGCAGTGGAGCACGCGCACCTAGGGACTGTTTCCTAGGGGCGGGCGGGCCCGGTCAGCGCCACCGGACCGGGCCCGCGTCGGCCCGGATCCGGAACAGTGCGTACGGCTTGCGCCGCAGGTCTTGCCCGGGTTGGCACGTCGCCTGGTGGTGCGGTTGGTTGGCGGTGACGTACCGGTGCCCGTCGGCGGCCACGGACATGGTGTCGGGACCCAGCAGCCGAGGGTCGTGGACCACCGTCTCGTCATCGTCGTCGGCCGCTTTCCAAGCCGGCGGAGCCGGGGCGGCGGCTCACGCCAGCCCGGACGCTTCGGGTTGGCGTGGCATGGGCAATCCGTTACCGGTTGGTTCGCCACACCTGGCGGTCACCCGGTGTGTGCCGGGGCTCTTCGACGCGATGCTGGAGGCGGCCTCGGCAGCGGCCCATGAACACAACGCTGAAATCGACCACCACCGAGCGCGGATCCGGTGCGGTCTCCGCGAGGCGGACGGCCCGGCCGAGGGCCACCCGGTCATGTCGCATCGGTCGTGCAGCAGGAGCAGCCGGGCCCGCACCCACACGCGCCGGCATCGCTGTCGCCGGGCCCACCGGCCGCGGTGTCGGTCGGAGGGGTGGTCAGCGGGGCGACGCAGCAGGCATCGCCGCGCCACGCCTCCCGGCCTTCCTTGGCGGCGACGGCGGCGATCACCAGCGCGGCGATCGGGTCGGCCCAGGCCCAGCCGAACAGGCTGTTGACCCCGAGACCGACGAGCAGGACCGCGGACAGGTACGTGCACAGCAGGGTCTGCTTGGAGTCGGCGACCGCAGAGCGGGAGCCGAGTTCCCGGCCGGCGCGGCGCTGGGCGTACGAGAGCACTGGCATGATCGCCAGCGACAGCGCCGCGCCGGCCGGGAACTCGGC
>NZ_JAGPXZ010000587.1:0-4018 GCF_018070305.1 Micromonospora sp. M51
ACGGCTGGACGGAGGCGTTCTGTGAGGCCCCGGCCGCCGAGGCGGTGAGGATGGTCGCGCTGGCACCGCCGTCGGTGGGCAGGACGAGCGCTCCGGCGGCGTCCTGGTCGTGCAGCAGGTCGACGGCGTCGTCGCGGGTGGCCACCAGGGTGGCTTCGGTGCTGTCACCGGCGTTGAGCCCGTCGACGACTGCCTGCGCCGTGGCGCCGCTGCCGACGACCGCGACCGGCATGTCCCGGGGGTGCGGTGAGTGCATTGTCGACATGTAGGTCGCGAACATCATCGTGACCATGAGGAACGGCATCACGAACAGGGCGACCATACGGATGATCTGTTCCTTGCGGTCCGCGCCGGGCGGGCGGCCGTCCACCACGTCGGCAGCCTCGATCACGGCTTCGGTATCCATGCACGCTCCAGATCAGTTTGTACGCCAGTTGACTTACAAACTGTAGGCGGCGGATGTCGGGACCGGGAATCCGGCTAGGTTGACCTGAGTCACATCCGGGCGAGGACACGAGGGGGCCGGTCATGAGGCGGTCCGACGCGGCACGCACCGCGCTGCTGGACGCGGCGGAGCGGCTGTTCGCCGAGTCGGGTGTCGCCGAGGTCTCCGACCGCAGGGTGGCCGAGGCGGCTGGCAACACCAATCACTCGGCGGTGCGCTACTACTTCGGCGGGCGCGAGGGCCTGCTGAAGGCGCTCATGGCCCGCCACGTGCACGACGTGGCGGAACAACGCGAGGGGATGCCCCCACCCGAGGACTCCGTCCTCGGCGACATCCGCGGCCTCGTGGAGCCGAGCATGCGGGTTCTCGACCGGCTGCCGCGCCCGAGCTGGCGGGCCCGGTTCCTGGAACACATGCTGCACAACCCCACCACTTTGCCGATCATGCAGGAAGTCCAGGACACCACGCCACAGGCACTGGAGCTGCGCGAGTCACTGGCCGCGCGGCTACGGCACCTCGACCCGGAGGTGGTCGCCGGCCGGGCGCTCCTGATCACCCGCATCGTCAGCACCACGACGGCCGAGGTCGAGGCACGCGCCGAACGCAACGGCGAAGACCCGCGATGGCCCGAGGTCGGCGACTTCCTCGTCGACGCCATCACCGGAATGCTCAGCGCCCCGATCAGCCGGCCACGCCGAGCGGAGCGCTGATCACCGGTCCCGGTCGCCGGTAGCCCGGAGAGGCCGACCGTTGCCGCGTCGCCCCCCGCAGGCTCACCTGCCGACGTACGCCGCCAGGTGCTCGCCGGTGAGGGTGGAGCGGGCGGCGACCAGGTCGGCCGGTGTGCCCTCGAAGACGACCCGGCCGCCGTCGTGGCCGGCGCCGGGGCCGAGATCGATGATCCAGTCGGCGTGCGCCATGACCGCCTGGTGATGCTCGATGACGATCACCGACTTGCCGGCGTCGACGAGGCGGTCGAGCAGGCCGAGCAGGTGCTCGACGTCGGCCAGGTGCAGGCCGGTGGTCGGTTCGTCGAGGACGTAGACGCCGCCCTTCTCGGCCATGTGGGTGGCCAGCTTGAGCCGTTGCCGCTCGCCGCCGGAGAGGGTGCCCGACGGCCGGTCGAGCGACAGGTAGCCCAGCCCGATCTCCTCGAACGAGTCGAGGAGATGTTGCAGGCCCGCCAGCAGCGGGGCCACCGACGGTTCCTCGATCTCGCGTACCCAGGCGGCCAGGTCGCTGATCTGCATGGCGCACGCGTCGGCGATGTTCTTTCCGTTGATCTTCGACGACCGGGCCTCCGCGCTGAGCCGGGTGCCGGCGCACTCGGGACAGGTCGTGAAGGTCACCGCGCGTTCCACGAAGGCGCGGATGTGCGGCTGCAACGCGTCGATGTCCTTGGCGAGGAAGGACTTCTGGATCGACGGGATCAGGCCCGCGTACGTCAGGTTGATCCCGTCGATTTTGATCTTGGTTGGCTCCCGGTGGAGCAGGTCGTGCAGCTCCCGCTTGCTGAACTTGGCGATCGGCTTGTCCGGGTCGAAGTAGCCGCAGCCCCGGAAGATCCGGCCGTACCAGCCCTCCATGCTGTAGCCCGGGATGGTGATCGCGCCCTCGTTGAGCGACAGGTTGTCGTCGTAGAGCGCCGACAGGTCGATGTCGGTCACCGCGCCCATGCCCTCGCACCGCGGGCACATGCCGCCGAGACGGTTGAAGGTCGCCTTCTCGGTCTTCGTCTTGCCGGCACCGCGTTCGACGGTGATCGCACCGGTCGCCTTCACCGACGGGACGTTGAAGGAGTACGCGTTGGGCGGGCCGATGTGCGGCTGCCCGAGCCGGCTGAACAGGATGCGCAGCATGGCGTTGGCATCGGTGGCCGTGCCGACGGTGGAGCGGGAGTTGGCGCCCATCCGCTCCTGGTCCACGATGATCGCGGTGGTCAGGCCGTCCAGCAGGTCGACCTCGGGCCGGGCCAGCGTCGGCATGAAGCCCTGCACGAAGGCGCTGTAGGTCTCGTTGATCATCCGCTGCGACTCGGCCGCGATGGTGCCGAACACCAGCGAGCTCTTGCCGGAGCCGGAGACCCCGGTGAACACGGTCAGCCGGCGCTTCGGGATCTCGACGCTGACGTCCTTGAGGTTGTTCACCCGCGCGCCCTGCACGCGAATCAGGTCGTGACTGTCGGCGACGTGCGGCGCGGACGGCTGGCTGGCCGTGCTCATCGTGTCTCCATCTGTCGAGGGCGCGGGACTCAGCGCGCTTCCTGGATGCGGATCATATTGCCCGCCGGGTCGCGGAAGGCACAGTCGCGCACGCCGTACGGCTGCTCGGTCGGCTCCTGGACCACTTCGGCGTCGCTGGCCTCCAGCTTCGCGAAGGTGGCGTCGAGGTCGGTGGTGGCCAGGTTGACGCCGAAGTAGCTGCCCTTGGCCATCAGTTCGAGGATGGTCTGCCGCTCGTCGTCGGTGATGCCCGGGTTGGCGGTGGGCGGGTGCAGGACGATGGCGGTGCTGGGCTGACCGACCGGCCCGACCGTGATCCACCGCATTCCCTCGTACCCGACGTCGAGGCGGACCTCGAAGCCGAGGACGTCGCGGTAGAAGGCCAGGGAGGCCTCCGGGTCGGTGTGCGGAAGGAAGCTGGAGTGAATGGTGATGTCCATGCTGGTCACGCTAGTTGCGGCTCGGTGGCGCGCGCTTCTCGATTCCTGACCGGTCGGGTCACCTGCTTGGCCACGCACGACGGCATCCCGGCCGTCGCCTGTGCCGCCCGCCGCCGGTAGACGCTCGGCGGCACGCCGACCAGCTCGGTGAAACGGGTGCTGAAGGTGCCCAGCGAGGAGCAACCGACAGCGAAACAGACGTCGGTGACGCTCAGGTCGCCACGGCGCAACAGGGCCATCGCCCGCTCGATGCGTCGGGTCATGAGGTAGCTGTACGGGGATTCGCCATAGGCGAGGCGGAACTCGCGGCTCAGGTGGCCGGCCGACATGTGCGCGCCACGAGCGAGCGCCTCCACGTTCAGCGGCTGCGCGTACTCCCGGTCGATCCGGTCGCGGACCTTGCGCAGCCGCGCGAGGTCGTCGAGTCGCTGCGTCGCGTCGGATTTGCTGCTCACCAGGAAAATCGTGCCACAGCCCACCGACAAGCGGCCGCCGCCGCCACGCGGCCGGGCCGACCAGCCGGTCAGCCGGCCTCGCGGCGGGCGCGCGCCCGGCGCTTCCCCTCGTGCATGGCCTGCACCCGGGCCACCGGGATGGTCCGACCCTCGGTGACCAGGTCGGCGGGGAGCGCTTGCGGGGCGGGCATCAGCGCGGCCCACGGGTCGCCGTCGGCGAGCAGTGCGGGCGCGCTGCGGATGGTGAAGTCGGCGGGCGTCACGTCGGGCAGGTCGGCCCAGTCGACCGGGAACGAGACCGGCATCCCGGGGCGCAGCCGGGGGCTGTACGCGGCGGCCACTGTCGCCCCGCCCGCCCGGGTGGCGTCCACGAAGACCCGGCCACCCCGGTCCTCCCTGATGTACGCCGTGGTGGCCAGCGCCGGATCGAGCCGTTCGGCGCGGACGGCGAGCGCC
>NZ_JAGPXZ010000588.1:0-4006 GCF_018070305.1 Micromonospora sp. M51
CCCAGGGCGCCGCCTCGCCGGGATCGTCGGGCAGACCGTCGAGGAAGTCGGAGACCACCACCACCAGCCCGCGCCGGTTGGCGATCCGGTGCAGCGCGTCGAGGCCGTCCGCCAGGTCGGGCGGTCGGGCCGTGGGGCCACGCCCCGGCCGGTCGGGGGGCGCGGTGACGCGGGGGGCGGCGAGCAGCGCGCGGAGCAGCGCGAGCAGATGGGTACGACCGCTGCGGGCCGGAAACCGGCGTACCCCGTCGGCGCGCAGCACCTGGGCGCCAAGGCGGTTGCCGACACCCGCGGTCAGGAAGCCGACCGCCGCAACGGCGGCCACCGCCAGTTCCCGTTTGTCCAGCTCGGCGGTGCCGAACTCCATGCTGGCGCTGCCGTCGACGAGCAGCCAGGTGGTCAGTTCCCGGTCGGCGTCGACCTGCCGGACGTGCGGCACAGCCGTGCGGGCCGTCACCGCCCAGTCCATCCGGCGGACCTCGTCCTCGCCCGGCCGGTACTCGCGACTGCCGGCGGGCTCACTGCCCGGACCGGGCAGCAGACCGCGGTACTGACCGTGCAGCAGGCCGTTCAGCCGACGCGTGACGGTCAGTTCCAGCCGGCGCAGGCGCTGGTCGGGGGCCAGCTCGGCCAGGCCGGGGTCGGCGGGCGCGGCGGCGGCGCGTCTCATGCCGCCGCCAGGTCCGGTGCCTGCTGCGGGTGCCCGCTGGCCAGCCGGGGCGGTGGCACCGCCTCGACGAGCCGTCGCACCACGCTTTCGGCCGACACCCCGTCGGCCACCGCGTCGAAGGAGAGCACCAGCCGGTGGGCGAGGACGTCGACGGCCAGCTCACGGATGTCCTCGGGCAGCACGTACTCCCGCCCCCGCAGCAGGGCCTGCGCACGGGCGGCCGCGACGAGGCCCAGGGTGGCTCGCGGACTGGCCCCGTACGCCAGCAGCGGGGCGATCTCCGGCAGCCCGAACCGGCCCGGGTCGCGGGTGGCGAGGATCAGCCGCACCACGTACTCGGCCAACGCGTGGTGGACGAAGACCCGCTCGGCGTGGGCCTGCAGGTCCCGCAGCCGTTGCGCGTCGAGCACCTGGCGCGGGCTCGGCCGGTCGGTGCTCATCCGGTAGAGGATGGCCAGCTCGTCGGCGTCGCTGGGGTAGTCGACCACCACCTTCATCAGGAACCGGTCGCGCTGCGCCTCGGGGAGCTGGTAGACCCCCTCGGACTCGATCGGGTTCTGGGTGGCCAGCACCAGGAACGGCTCCGGGACCGGCCAGCTGCGCCCGCCGATCGAGACCTGCCGTTCGGCCATCGCCTCCAGCAGCGCCGACTGGACCTTGGCGGGGGCCCGGTTGATCTCGTCGGCCAGCACCAGGTTGGCCATGATCGGGCCCAGCTCGATGTCGAAGGTTTCCTTGGACGCCCGGTAGATCCGGGTGCCCACGATGTCGGAGGGCACCAGGTCCGGGGTGAACTGGATCCGGGAGAAGGTGCCGCCGACCACTGTCGCGAGGGTCTGCGCGGCCAGTGTCTTGGCCACGCCGGGCACCCCCTCCAGGAGGCAGTGTCCGTTGGCGACCAGGGCGGTGAGCAGGCGTTCGACGAGGCGATCCTGCCCCACGATCACGCGTTTGACCTCGAAGAGGGTCTGTTCCAGCTCGATGCCGGTCGGCTCCGGATCGACCGGGCTGGGCATGCTGGCCAGGGTGTCCGAGATGTCCGTCACGGTGCTTGCTTCCCGGGGACACGGCCGGCAAACGTCGGATTGTGCGGGCCGGACCGGCCCGCAGTGGCCGGAATCGGGATGAGCCGCGCGGAAGGGTGACGACCATCGCGAGGCCGTCGAGGACGGCCTCAACCGGCCCGATCGGCGGCGGAGGCACCGAAGTCGGCAGGCGACCGGCCAGGGAGCGCCGATCGGCGCGAGCGAGGCCAAAGGACGCAGAGCCTCCAGCGCCCGGCCACGGAGAGTCCGACCGGCGAGCCGGTGAAGGACGCCTGCGTGATCCACTCGCGTTCCCGGAAATCGGGGTATCCCGGATCGGCGGACACGCCGACTTCAGGAAACCCGAGTCGATCAATGCCCGGACCGGCTGGCCGAGGCGCATCCGGCGAATCCGCTGAGCGGACAGGGTCCGGCCCCCGACGCCACAGGCGACGGGGGCCGGGTGCCGGTTCGGTCAGGGTGTGTGGGTGAGCAGGGTGAAGCCCAGGTCAGCCGGGGTCCCGGCCGAGTTGCGGGTCTGCACGAAGACCGCGTTGGGCGTGCTCAGCCGCGGAGCCACCGAGATCTCGCCAGCCGGCGGAATGCAGCAGGCGTCGGACCGCGAGATGGTGGCCAGGAAGGCACCGGCCGTGACGGTGTAGCCGAACTGCACCTCGTACTGGCCGGGGCCGTACTTGATGACGGTGCCGGTGCCGCGCGCCTTGGTGCCGTTGGAGTTGACGACGGTGAAGACGTTGGTGGCCACCAGCGTGCTGGCCGCACCCGCCTTCAGCGCGGCCTTGGCCTTGCGGGCCGACTCGGCGGTGACCGGCGGTTGGGCGTTGCTGCCGCGCGCCGCCGGCTGGACGGCCTCCTGCGGCGCCTTCGCCGACGGCTGGGCGATGGCGATGCCCCCGCCGGCCAGGCTGAGGCCCAGGACGGCGAACGTGACCGCCGCCAACTTACGTCGGAAGGATGTACTCATGACAGGTCCCCCTTGTGTGACCGTGCGAATTCGGCCGACCCGCGGGGCGGGACGGATGACTGCCCATAAATAGGAGTACGACGACTGCTGGGCGAGGGAAAGCCAACTCACTGGCACCCTGGTAGATTGATTTCTCGGCAATCTACATCCCATCTGAGCTGCGGATACTACTCAGAGTTGCGTCGTTTGAGCCAGATGGAACGTAGCACCGGAAAAAGCAGACAGTCAATAGTTGATCTCGCTTTTCCGAGGTGTCAACCAGCCGTCAGATAATTGTGAAATGTGAGAGCGTCATCATTCATGAAATGGTTTCTGACGCTCGGCTACGATCATCAGCGTGACCGTCGAGGCTGCACCCGCGCACCGGTTCACCCGGCTTCGCACGGTGCTCTGGTGGCTTGCCGTCGCACCCACAGCGCTCTGGGCGGCCGCCCGGCTGCTCGGCGTGGACCGGGGGCCGTTGGTGCAGGCGCTCGCCTTCACCCCGTACGTCGCGGGCGTCAGCGTGCTGGTCCTGGCCCTCGCGCTCGCCCTACGGCGCTGGTGGCCGGCGGCGCTCGCGGCAGTGGCGGCGGTGGCGCTGCTCGGCACCGTCGCACCGCGGGCGCTGGCCAGCCCGCAGCCGGCGGCGGCCGGGCCGACCGTGCGGCTGCTCACCGCCAACCTGCTCGCCGGCACCGGTGACGCGCGGACGCTCGTGGAGCTGGTCCGGCGACACCAGGTCGACGTGCTCACCGTGCAGGAGTTCACCCCGGACGCGCAGGCCGCCCTGGACCAGCTCGGCCTCGACACGCTGCTGCCGCACCGGCAGCTCAACCCGGAGATCGGCACCGCCGGGTCGGGGCTCTACTCGCGGTGGCCGATCAGCGACGTCGGCGTCCGGCGCAACCTCGAAGGTTGGGGCTTCAGCCAGGCGTACGCGACGGTGTCCGTCCCCGGTGGGCCCCCGGTCCGCGTCGAGTCCGCCCACCCGTCGGCGCCGTACGCCCTGGACCAGGTGGGCGCCTGGCGGGCCGACCTGACCGCCCAACCACCGGCCACTCCGGACGGCGGCCTGCGGATCCTCGCCGGGGATTTCAACGCCACCCTCGACCACAGCCCACTGCGGGCCCTGCTGCGCACCGGTTACGTCGACGCCGCCGACGCCACCGGACAGGGCCTGACCGGCACCTGGGGCCCGTACGACGGCGACCTCATCCCACCCGTCGCCATCGACCACATCCTGGTCGACCACCGGATAGCGGTCCGCTCGGTGCGGGTGCTCGCCCTACCCGGCAGCGACCACCGCCCCGTCCAAGCCACCCTCACCCTCCCCACCCCCTAACC